>JALSOA010000130.1 GCA_026986725.1 Acidobacteriota bacterium | reverse complement strand
TTGCAGTTTTTAATATTGTCGTACTTTAAGTTTTTCTTTATTTGAGACTGATAAAACTCCCATGCAGGTATGGGGAAGCCCCAGCCCTCTCCCTTCGGTACAACCTCTTCTAACTTTTTGCATGTTTCCTCAAAGTTGTACTTACTCTTTGTTGTCGAAATCATCTTTGCCCTTAAAACAACCACAAAAAGGTAAGCAACAACAATTGCAGTAACAACAATACTTGCCACAACACAGATTCCCATAACATACCTCCGTAATAATTTATCTAAATGATAGTAGAAGTTATCAAAAGAACCATTGTTCATAAAAAATTATAATTGAATTTTTTATTTATTCCACAAAAATTAAAAATTTATTAGAATTAAATCTATGGAGAGATTTTTTGAATCCCTGCTTAAACTGTTTAAAATCAGGGAAGAGGAAAGGAAAAAAGTAGGCTATTTTGAAGGTTTTTTCAGCATAGGGGTAAATGTAATAATCTCACTTATAAAACTTGTTTACGGGTTAATACTCAATTCGGTGAGCCTTATTGCTGATGCCATACACTCAATTTCCGATGTCCTTTCCTCCATTGTTGTAATAATAGGGTTTAAACTCTCTGAAAAACCGGCAGACAAAGAGCACCCTTTCGGACACGGAAGGATTGACTTAATTGCAAGCGTAATTATTTCAACAATGCTTTTGATCGTTGGATTTGAGTTTTTAAAGGATTCTCTTTTTAAGATAAAAAACCCCACCATAGTTAAATCAACAACAATCGAGATCCTTATAATATCCTCAACCATTATTTTTAAAGAATTGCTTGCACAGTTTTCTTTCTTTTTAGGGAAAAAGATAAATTCCCCGTCCCTTATTGCAGAGGGTCACCATCACCGCTCTGACGCATTATCAACAGTTATTGTAATAATTTCTTTAATTGCAAGCAATTACGGATACAAATGGTTTGACGGCATGGCAGGGATTGTTGTTGCCATTTTCATTATGCACACTGCAATTGACCTTTTAAAGGATGCAGCAAACCCTTTGATAGGGAGTGCCCCTGAAAAAGAGGTGATTGAAAATATCAAAAAAATTGCGCTCTCCTATCCTGAGGTTATTGATGTGCACGATATAGTTGTTCATCAATTCGGGGAAAAGTGGCATATATCCCTTCACATTGAAATCCCCCACACAATGACTGTTTTAAATGCCCATACCCTTGCAGACAGCATAGAGAGAAGGATTCAGTCGATCTATAAGAGAATGGCTGTTGTCCACATTGACCCTGTAAACTCCGACCACCCCCTTTACGGCAAAGTAAAAGACTTTATAAAATCTCTGGCAAACAATTACCCTGAATTGAAAACAGCACATGACATAAGGATTGTGGGAGATGAAAAAAACTTCAACATCCTGTTTGATATAAACCTTGAAGAAACAAAAGAGAATTACAATAGATTGAAAGAGATAAGAAGGATAATAAGCGAAAGGTTCAATGCAGGCGTTATTGTAAATGTGGATCCGCCTTTAAGTTAATCATTTTGCCTTTACATTTAAAAGAGGCTTTATTCTGTCAACAACAATCGCAGTCGGTTTTATTGCATTTTCAATCAGTTCAGGCTGTTTGTAAGCATCAGGTGCCTCATCCAGAGTTGACCTGCAAACGGAAGAAGACACAATCCCCTTCATCTGCTTTTTAAACCTTTCAAGAGATAGCCTTCTTTTCGCCTCTCTCCTTCCCATAACCCTCCCTGCACCGTGAGGGGCTGAAAAATTCCAATCAGGGTTTGATTTACCCTCACAAATAAGAAGCCCATCCCTCATATTAAACGGGATTATCATTCTCTCACCTTTGTAAGAGCGTATTGCCCCCTTTCTAATAATTAAATCATCCATATCAATGTAATTGTGTACAGATTCCACCCTGTCCTGAATATCATTTCCTAAAATATCAAGCAATATCTCTATCATTGTGTTTCTGTTAACCCTTGCATACTCCTGAGCAAAAAGCATGTCAAAGAAATAATCAAGCAACAACTCCCCTTCAAGGTATTCAAGCCCTTTTTTAACCTTTATTCCCTTTGAAGATGTGTAAGCCTTTGCTTTTTTCTGGTGATAGTTTGCAACACAAAAACCAAAATGACGGCTACCGGAATGCACTGTTAACCATATATCATCTGTAATTAAAGACTTTCCTATCTCAATAAAGTGATTGCCACCCCCAAGAGTGCCGATTGAATTAACTGTTTTTTTAAAGTCAATCCCTATTTCAACAGATTTTCTCTCAATAAAAGAAGGAGAATAGGCTTCCCCCTTATAATGTGTTTTCCCGATAACCTTTTCAATCTTCCTTCTAACAATCCCAAACCTTTTGTTCAACCCATTCCAGTCAAAAGCAGTTTCAATCTCTATCTTTGGCCTTTTGTGCACCTCAAACCCCATCGGTATCCTTGACCTTATTGCCGAATCAATCTTCTCCAATTTCAATTTTTTTACCTTTCCAATGTTTACAGAAACCATACCGCAGCCAATATCAACCCCTATTGTGTTTGGTATAACCTTATCTGTCATCGGCATTGTAAACCCTATTACAGAACCTATCCCTGTATGGCAATCAGGCATAATTACAACATTCCCTGTAAATGAAGGGTGATTTACAATCTCCTCAATCTGCCTGTAAGCCTCATTTTCAATATTGTCTATCATTACCTTTGCTGTTGAATACCTGCCTGCGATAACTATCATAACTCCCCCTTAATAGATTATAATCCCCTGACAATTTATTTCGCACAAAAAAAGAAATTAAAAAAAACAAATAATTATGACTAAAATCACAATTATTCTTTACAAAAGTGGTATTATTAAATCAACTATTCTTCCCAGATACGGAGGTAAAATGAAAATCAATTTTTTAAAAAAGATTGTTTTAAGTGCTTTTTTGCTGCTTTTGTGTGGTTCACTTTATGCTGTGCCTCAAAAACTTGGAATGATAAAACCTGTTCGCTTTGGAAACTTTAAAAGCATGCTTCAAAAAGACAATTTCGTTATACTGATCTCAACTTATGGAGACTTAAATGTTTATTCTGTGGAAAATGACAATTTTGTTCTTGAAAAAAGTTACAGGTTAAACCTTCACCTGTCAAACCCTGTCCCCACCCTTGTTTCGTATTCAAATTATCTGTATGTTCACTGCAAGGGGAAAATCATGATATTCGACATCTCTTCCCTTCCGGAAGTAAGGTTTGTGAATCAGTATCTCCTTGACGGAGATTTCAGATATCCCTACTCACTTGCAATTAAAGGAGACACCCTGTTTGTTGGAGGCGGGCAGATGTCAGCAGTTTTACTTCTCTCCCTTGAAAACCCGGAAGAGCCAACAGAGATTTCAAGGGTAGAGGGAGATTACCTTTACGGCACTTACAGTATTTTCATTTACAGGGACATACTTGTTTCAAGTACCATGCTTAAAGGAATAACATTGTGGGATATATCGGATAAAGAAAACCCTGTCCTTTTAAGAAAGTTTGACTTTCCAAAGCTTTATTGCACATTTGTTTCAGATAACGGATTTTTAATAGCAAACAACAATTTAGATACATACATAATTGACATAAGGGACAAAAACAATATTGGAGAGCCTTACGATACAGGTGAAAATCTAAACTTCGGAGGGGGTTTTAACTTAGGAAACAATATAGTGCTTCTATCAGGCTCAGCATTTGTATTTATCAATAAATCTGAGCTTTCAACACCCGACACAATTGAGTGGAATCAGGCAGATACTTACTTTTACTGCGTTTCATATTTCATAAAACACATTCAGGGAAGTTCTTATAAACTTTATGCAACAAACGACATTAGCAACAAGGCAATATTCAATATAGACGATTCATCTTCAAACATAACCATAATTGGAAACGCGAGTATAGAGGATTTTAACAACCGTGGTGATATTGTACTAATAGACAATTACCTTTACACAACCTATTACACCAAAGGGATTGCAATATACAGAATTGACAATCAGGATATCCCACAATTTTTAAAATATGACAAGGTCTCAAACTCAATTGTTTCAACAAGGGGGATAAAACTGATCTATATTCCTGAAGGAAACTCACAAAAACCATACCTCATAGCCTATGATGGGACATACTTTGACATAATTGACATAATAGACAGGGAAAACCCCTCCCTTGTTGCAAAAGTGCCGATTAACACAGATACCTTTGCATTTGATTATCCATACCTTTACGCTTACTCCCTTTACGGAAACTTCTCAATTGTTGACTTATCTGACATACATAACCCGCAAACCATGTCAACCCTTTCACTTCCAGACAGACCTGAAGTATCAATTCACTACTACAATAACCACATTTACATAGGGAATTACATAATTGATGTATCAGACAAAAACAACCCGTCAATTGTAAAAGACGACTTCAATGCAACTTACCTTACAGGTAAAGACAACCTTTTAATGGTATGGGAAGGCTTAAACTCAAGCATAATAAAGGTATATGACCTTACCCAGCCTGAAAACCCCGAGGAGATCCAGAAAATTTTATTAACAACGGAGGAGGGAAATTTCAAAATAAACTCACCGACAGCCTTATTTTTCAAAGGAAACAGACTCTTTTGCTCATACAGTTTGAATTTTACACGCCTTCCCCGGACAACAGTATTCTCATTGCAGGGACAAAGCCTTGTGCCTGAATACATAGTTGACGGACTTGTAACAGGGTTTGAACAGAGGGGCAATTACTTTTACATTGCTCAGGAGCAGGGAACACCCCTTGGAATATTCGGAAAATCATACATAATTCCCCATATTGCAACAACATGGGGCTGGGAAACAAAACTGATTGCAGACAACTATGGAGAAAGCGACACAAACTTCACCTACATCCTGAAAAACAATATTAACATTGAACAGGAAGAAATCACAATTGGTGCAGGGAAACAAATGGCAATTGACCTTTCGGAGGGGCAAAGCGGAGAGGTGATAGTGCCGTTTAACTCAAAAGTAAGTTTCAAAGTGTCCTATCACCACACCAATGAGCATGGCATAGCAGAGTTTCTCCTTGACTCCCACATAACGAGAAATCCAATTCTCTTCACCCCTCAATACCTGTCAGACCATCTAACCTGCATGGGGGTTGCAGTATCAAACTGTGAGGGAGCAAACGGAGAAACAACCCTCACTGCCTTAAATTCAAATGGAGGGAATTTAGAGGAAAAGTACATCTTTATTGACCCTATGACAAGGTTTGCTTCCGTGCTCACAAACCTATTTACCGGAACGGATTTCAGAGACATATCTGCAGTCAAAGTTCAATCAAACACCTATCTTTCAGGAATAACAATATCCGGGAAAGGGAACTCTCAACTCCTTTTCACACCTGCAACATATTCAAAAAGCAGAACAGACACAAGGTATATCCCTCACATTGATGTTAAGGGTTACTGGGACACCTACCTTATTTTAGACAACCCCACAGATTCAGACATAACCGTGAATCTCACCCTTTACTCAAACGGAAACGTTGCAATAAATGAAAATAAAACCGTTGGGGCACATTCAAGCCTGCCTGTACTTATAAACGATTACAACAATTCCGAAATTGACTGCGGGAAAATAACAAACTGCACATCTGACCTCATTGTCAGGCTTGCATATATGTTTAAATCAACAGGTGCAACGGCAGAATTCTTAATAGACGGAGACAAGTTAAGCTCATGGCTTGTGTTTAACCTCCCAGCATACAGGTCAAATGTTTTAACCTGGTGGGGAATTGCAATAATGAACCCTGAAAACAATGCAAAAGACATCACCTTAAAAGCATACTCAAACGGGCAGGAGATAGACAGTGCAACAATACACCTTGAAGGGCATACAAAAATGGCAGATTTAATAGAAAACATATTTCAAAACCTCAACGGCCAGACTGTTGAAAGGGTTATTGCACAAACTCCGTCTGGCTACATATCAGGCTTAAACATATGCGGCTCGAATCAGGACAGATACCTCTTCACCCCCGCAATCCCGTATTGAGGAGGAAGGAGAATCATCTTCACTTTATGTGTTTTATCTCTGTGTATCTTGTTATTCTGGATAAGGTTTCAAAGTTGTCGATTACCTTTGCAAAGACTGTGTAATTGTAGTTTAAGTGGGGGGTTGCTATGTGGGTTATGAAAAACTGGCTTCCCCCTGTGTCTTTGCCTGCAAGAGCCATCCCTATTATTCCCGCACTATTGTAGGAAAAAGCATTGTATTCACACCTTATTGAGTAATTGGGCCCACCGTAACCTGTGCCTGTGGGGTCTCCTGCCTGTGCAACAAAACCGGGTATTACCCTGTGGAAGAATATACCGTCAAAGAATCCTCTGTCTGCAAGTTTAAAAAAGTTTAAACAGGTTAAGGGCGCATCTTTTGAAAAGAATTTGCATTTTACTTTTCCTCTATCTGTTTCAATTGTAAAGGTTTTAAGTTTTTCAGCCTTTTTAATTGCCCCTAAATAGTAAGAAAGTGGCAATTTTTTGCTTTTCCCTTTAACTATGCCTGCATCTGAAAGTATTGAAAGGTATTTTCCCTGTTTATCCCCCACAAGTGTTATCACCTTTGACTTTTTCAAAACACCTTCTTCCACCTTTTCTATGAGATAGCACAAAGCCTTTTTGTCTCCGCTTTTTTCAAAGATTGAAATTGCCTTCTCAATTGCAAAACTTTTTCCTTCAATATTTTCAAAGAATTTCAATTTTTTATACCAGCCAATATTGGACGATTCAACAAGGGGAGTATCCTGTTTTGAAAGGTAAGGTGCCGAAACATAGGCATAAAAACCGCCTTTTTCAAATATCTTTCTCACAACCTTTGCGTCTTTTATGTAAGGGAGGGCAATTTCAATCTGAGAGGGGGTAAATGAGTTAAGGTCAAGCACTTTCCAGTTTCCCCCTTTTTTTAGAAAAACACTTATTGCAGTCTCTTTTACCAGAGGGTTTTTGTCATTCAAAAGTTCTTTTGCCTGATTTTTATCTTCGGTTGCCTTTAAATATGCAACCTTTAATTGCCATATATTTTCATCAAGGAGTTTTTCTGGGTTGTCAACAATCCACATTGCGTAAAACTTTGTGTTTAAATCGGCATCTTTTAAGTCTTTTGCCTTTGCTATACCCTTTACTTTAAGCCTGTACAGGGAGTAAACAGTCTCAAAAGGGGATTTTTCATAATACTCTTTCAATATTTTTTCATTTACAAAAGGCTTTGCCCTCCATAGGTTAAATGCAATTGCCGGGGAGAGTTTATATTTCATCAATTTGTTTCTGTTTAGAACAATGTTAAAAGCCATTTTGTCTTTTGTGTTCAGCAGGGCAACTGCAACCTTTTCAGTAAAGGGCAGGGAAGAGAGAATTTTTACAAGATTTCTTTTGTTGAAGTTTGCACCGTTAAACATTGAGGTTATTGCAAGTAAGTCTGCAATTTCTTTATCCCCCCTGCTTTTACCGGCAACCTTTCTAAAAACCTGAAAGTCAGGAATCCTCCCTGAAGCAATGGCAATCCTCTTTAAAAACGCTTCATTATTCCCCGCAATGTTTAACGCTTCCCTTAAAAGGTCTTTATCCCTTTCATTTTCAGCCTTTAAAACAAGGGCGTTGAAATAATCCCTGTTTAAACTTTGAAAACCGTTGCAGGATACAAGAAGGAGAAAAAACAGAACAACAGGCAATCTTTTCATAAAACCCCCGAAAATAAAAAAGGGGGGAAAGCCCCCCGATTACTTAAAAAACCTTTTTATCCCTGTTATAACCTTTCCCTTTTTAAACACAATTGAGCCATAGAGTTTGTACCCGTGAGGGCAAACAGGCGGTATTGAGTTTGCCTTCAAAACAATCTCTTTTTCAACAAAAGGATAGAGTTTTACCCTTTTGCCGGCAAAATCAACCTTTTTGTCAAGGTAAAGGTATCTTTCAACATTGAGTTTTACCCCTTTTATACCCTTTTTAAAGAGTGCACCCATTACCTTTAAGGTGTACTTCCCTTCCGGAAGGTTGTCTGCATTTACCACAAGTTTGTTAAAGTTAAAGCCTGTTTGAACAACAGCCTTTCCGTTTCTGTCATAAACGCAAACGGCAATATCTGTGAAGTGATTGTAATCCTCTTTTGAGAGGCTTAAAACAAAGGCTGCTCCCTTTACACCGTTTCCTATTGTAAATGTGGTTGAGTAATTTCCACCCTTTAATTCAGAAACCTCTTTTTTGTAATAGCCTTTGAAGGATGCTGAAATATTTAATCTTTCGGCATTTATAGAGGTAAGGTAGGTTTTAAACTTTATTGATGGCTTTGAGTTTTCTTTAAATTCAAAGTTAACAGGGGAAGTTACCTTAACGGTTTCAAGGAATATTTTACCCCTGAATTTCACAGGCGCTTTTTGCTGAAAATGACAGAATGGCACCAATTCCCATACTCCCGGCATTATTTCCGGATAAGAGATGGTTATTGTCCTTGATGCTTCCACATCGTTGGAAGGCTTTACCCCGAACATTCCAGCATCGTGTCCATCAGGGTCATACAACTCTGCGTACAGGTTGCCGTAATTTCCTGAAGGTACACTTAAATTTATTGAAAACTCATTGCAGTTTTCAGGCACATAGAAGTAGATTCTCTTATATTGAGACGGCTTCAAAAAGGTTTGCCCGATATTTACAACCCCGCTTTTGTCTGCGAAGTCGGGGACAACAACGGTTACCCAAAGGTCAAATGCAACATTTTCATTTCTCTTCTTTTCTCCCTTGTAGTATGCAACAACCCTTCCCGCATACAATCCGGGTTTTCTCATATACTTTTTGTTAAAGTAAACAGGTATTTTTGCAGGTGTTTTTCCCTTTATGTAAGCGGATGTCCTTGTCAGTTCAATCCATTTAGCGGTTGAAACAAGGTTGTATGCCTCAAAAAAATTCATTTTTTCATTGTCCGAAACCTCTGGTTTGAATATAGGAGAAACCCTGAATGTTACACCCTCCGGTTTTTCCGGAATGTAACCGCTTCTAAAATAAACCGCATATCCTTTATTGTCCGGGTAGTACGGAGAGTCTGTTCTTATTGAGTAGTAGTTTAAAACGGATTTTTTCTTCAACAAACTGTCAAGAACCTTCCATGCCTTTGAAACATTTATAAGGCCTCTACCCTGGTCAAGCATTGTATAGCCTTTCAAAGGGGTTGCAGAGTTCATCAATGCCCTCTTTACCTCTCCCTGAGTGTATTTTAGTTTATCACCGTAAACCTTTTTAGCCTTTGAAAGTATTAAAGCCATTACCCCTGCTGCCTGAGGGGAAGCCATAGATGTGCCTCTCATAACATCGTTTTTTAGCCAGTGAGGTACCGTTGATGCGGCACATCCGGGAGCAGAGGCGTCAGGTTTTGGAACAAGCCCTCCTCTGCTTGAGAATATAAACATTCTGTTTGAGGGTATCTTTGAGGAGTAATCTGCATCTGCACTTGTTTTCGGAAGCAATGCCCCGCAGGCAAATATCATCTCTGATGCAGCAGGCATTCCGGTTGTGTTTATCCCGGGCCCTGAATTGCCGTTGCTTGTTGAGCCTGCAATGTTGAAGTTTTCTTTGAACATTCTGTCAAGGTATTTTTCAATGTCAGCCCTTCCCGGTATTGTTGAGTCAATACCGTAACTCATTGAGAAAACAACAGGAACATCAGGGTGGTCTTTATGCCATTTAACCATGTAATCGTACGCTTTTTTCATTGATTCAACTGTTGTTGCCCCACCTGCAAAGTTTGAGCGTCCAATCTTTAAGGATATAACCTTTGCCCCCGGTGCTATCCCGTTGAATCCCTTTTGCCCGTTTATCAAATAGCCTGTTGCAATGCCTGCGCAGTGTGTTCCATGAGCACCTGCATCAAAGTGAAATACAATCTTTTTCTCTTTGGGGAATATGTTTGCCTCAATGGGGAGAACATCGCCCTTTTTATCTGGGTTTTTTCTCCCTGAAAGGTAAAAGTAATCGTGGTTTACTTTGTAATCAGTCATCTCTTTTTCATCTGACAGATCTCCGTCCATGTTTGTGTCAACATAGTAAACCCATCTCTCTTCTTCTTTGCCCTCTTTTGATTTCTCGGTTTTTTTGAAAACAACGACAGCCCATTTATCATCGTATTTTCCGTTGTTGTTGGGGTCTTTTACCTCAGAGTTTTTAAACTGACTCTCTTTCAAAACACCTATGTAAAATTCTGTTTTTTTGTTTACTCCATTCAATTTGTCGAGGTTTTTTAGAAAGATATCTGAATCTTCTAATGTCCAGTAGGTTTTCCCATCCTTTTCTATCTTCTTTGCCTTTTTTAAAGAAACATCCCCCTCGCCGGTGAAATCCTGAACATCAATAACCTTAACCTCTCCGGTTGAGGTTTTTCTTAAACCTGGAACAGAAACATCAACCCCTGTGTCAAGTATGAAAACAACAACCCCTCTCCCGTCACAATCAGGGTTTTTCTCAATAAACTGTTTTGCCCCCGTTGTGGTGGTTGAGAGAAATTCGTAAACATCTGCCGAAAAGCACAGAAAACCGAACAGAAAAAGCATTGAAAAAACGGTTAAAACCTTTTTCATTTTTCACCCCTGAAATTTATTTGCTTGCATTTTGATTATAAAACAAAGTTTTAATTGTTTAAACAGAAAGAATTTAGTGGGGAAAATTCGCCTTTAAATATCGGTTCCATTTCGAAAACAATTCAGCCTTTGCCTTCTGGTAGTTGATGTTTAAAACAATCTCTTTGTTTTTCTTCTGTTTTTTAGAAAGTTTTTTGTACTTTTTTTTATCCCTTGTAACAACAACAAACCTTCTCCATAAAATCTTTCCATCTTCAGTATCGATTAATCTTCCCTCAAGTGTTACAGGCTCAAATATGGAACCGAAGAGATAGGATCCGCCGTACCAGGTAAGGTATTCAGATACAACCTCTTCCCCTGCCACTCCCAGTGAGAGAACAGTGTTGCCGGTTGCAGTATAAACGATTACCCCCTGGGATACCGCTTCCAACAACCCCATTTTAAAGAGAAAAGAAACCCATTGCCTTTTTATCTTTCCATATCCAGATAGGTCAATCTCTAAAAGTAAGGGGGATCTTTTTTCAGAGGGGGTTTTTATAAAGTTGTAGGAAATAACCTTTGAATACAAGGCCGAGTGCTTTATCAATGTGGATTTCAGGTCCTGTTTTAATAAATTCTCTTTTATATTGTCTTTAAGTTTCTGATCCTTTTCATAACTTAATGTTATCAAAACATCAATGGTTGTCTTTTTTGTAACAAGCTTTTCAGGGATGGGCTTTTTCAGGTTTACACAGGATAACTCAATGAGAAAAAATAAGAGCAAAAACCTTTTCATTTAAATGGCAACCTTTATTATTCTATCTTTTCAACAATTATCTTTGATGCAACCCCTCTGCCTATTGCAACATTGGAGTTGTGGACTGAAATGAGAAGGGGGCCGAAAGCCCCCTTTTTTTTCACCTCTATTTCGTCTCCCTCGTGAATTCCCAGGTTGTTTAACTGCACCCTTAATCTATATCCACCTTCAAATCCTTTAACCGTTACCCTTTCTCCCTGTTTAACATCAAGGAGAGAGATCATTTACTCTCAACCTCCTTTAAATGCTCCAAAAACTGTTGCCTGATTTCGATTTTACCCTCTTCCTCCAGTTTTTTTCTCAAATTTCCAACCATGGATGCAATAAGCTTTTGTGCTTCCTGTGCTCTCAATCTCTCCCTCAGATCTGGAAGTTTAGCCATAAAATCCTTTTTATCAAAGTTAACCTTTTCAGTTACCTTACAGACTATGTAATTACCCCGTTTATCAAGCAATGGTTCAGTAATCTGGTCTTTGTCATACTTGAACAACTTTTTAACTTCATCAGAGCCTGGTTTTAAAACAAATGCAGAATTAACATTGCCAAGTTTGATCTTTCTCTGTTTCCTGACAGTCAATTTTAAAGATTTTGCAACCTTATTAAAATTTTTGTATGTTACTTTTGTTCTAAATTTTTCAGCCTCTTTTAAAGCAATTTTCCTCGCTTCCTCAAGTTTCATATCCCTTACAACCTTATCTTTTACACTTTTTAATTCAGGTATCTCAGGTTCCTTCTCATCAACCATCTGACAAACAATAAAACCCTGTGCAGTACCCAAAGGATTGGAGATTTCATTCTTCTTCATTGAAAAGACATAGGTTGCAATAAAATTTGATGGACCTATCCCTTTTATATTTGCCATTGGTTTGTGGGGGAAATAACCGCTGTCGTTAACTTTCAGTTTCATTTTCTCTGCAGCCTTTTCAACACTTTTTAATTGCTTAGCAAGTTTTTCAAACTTTTTTGCATCCCTGTTAGCCATCTCTTTTGCCTTCCTGACCTTCAATATTGACCTTATGTCGTTCTTCACTTCCTCAAGAGAAAATGTTTTTGCCTTTTTCCTTCCTGTAACCTTAATTATGTGATAACCAAACATGGTTTTTACAGGCTTTGAAATTTGCCCAACCTTCAAAGAGAACGCAGCATCCTCAAATGGTTTAACCATTCTTCCTTTTGGAAAGAAACCAAGGTCTCCCCCTTTGTTTTTAGTCCCCGGGTCATCGCTGTACTTTCTGGCAAGTTTGTCAAAATCAGCACCCTTTTTCAACTCATTGTAAATCTTTTCAGCAAGTTCTTTAGCCTCTTTATCCGATATCTTTCTTTTGCTGGGGCTAATAAGAATGTGCTTTGCCCTTACCTGCTCTTTTTGAATGTACTTATCTCTGTTTTTTTCATAGTAGTCCTTTATCTCGTTATCACTTACCTTAACCTTTTTCTCATACTCATACTGATCAAACTTCACATACTTTATTCTTCTCATAATGGGGGTTTTGTAATCCTCTTTGTGTGTTTCATAGTATTTCTTAATGTCATTCTCAGAAAAATCGGCCTTAACCCTGTCAATATATCTTTGAGGGTTAAATGTCACATAATCAAATGCAATGGCAAGCTTGTCCTTTTCATATTCTTCTTTTAATTGCTCAACTGAAAACTGTATGGATTCCCCGTACAGATTCTCAAGTTTCTCAATAATAATATCTTCTTTAATGCCCTTTTCAAAGTCAGAAACCCTGTACCCATACGCATTTAAAAACCTTTTATACTTTTCAAACCCTATAAAATTTCCGTTTTTATCTGTAAATACAGGATAGGAGAGTATCCTTTTTGCCACTTCCTGTTTTGATGCACTTATTCCCATCTGCTTTGCATGGTAAAGTTCAACTCTTCTGTTTATCAAACTGTCAAATGCTCTCCTCTGAATCCTGAAAGCCTTTGCAAGTTGAGAGTTCCAGGCTTTACCATACATCCTTCTATAGTAATCTTCAAGATCTCTTGCCTTTCTTACATATTCCTGAAACTGTATCTCTTCCCCATCAAACCATGCTATAACCGATGTTGGGGTCCCAATTTGACCTTTCGCACCCCAATTAACAAACACATACACCGAAAGAGCAATTATTATTGCCCACAGCAGCACAACACTGAATATTGATTTGGTGCCCTCTCTCATTTTTTTTAACATACACAACTCTCCTTCTGCAATTTTTGTTCAATCTTAAATATGTTAATTGAAATCTCACTATTCTTCAAGAAATAATTTAAGCAGATACTCAATTTGCAAATAAAAAGCCCCGATTTTATCGGGGCAAAAAAGTCCATGAAAACAAAACACACAACATGTTATCTAACTGCGCTTTTTCTTTCCCTTCTAATTACCCTGACTGGTTTAATTGTGTAGATAGGCGCCACTGGCAAACCTATAGAGCCTTCTTGCGGAGAGTGGGTAATTATGTTCCTTCTCATTCTAAAATTTCCGCCACCTTCAGCATAGTAATCAATCCTTCTGTAATCGGACTTTCGCAACCCGATCTTTGCAGCAACATTTGCACTCCTTATTTCCGGGTCCGTATTTAATCTTGCCCTTATTGCAACAGGTTTTTTAATAAATCTGAAAACCTTTTCCCTAACATGGGGAAGCGGCCTGATTATGTCCCATCCTCTTCCATATATTATACAATTGTCGTAGTAATGATACCCTGCCCTTTCAAGGTAATCAAGAAGAGACAATTGCCATGCAAGGTAATCAACAGAAAAACCGTACTCTGCCCCAAAGCCGGCAAGAGGGTCATAGTAAAACTCAGCATGCCAGCCGTGGTATGGGTCCCATGCCCATTTTATAGAATTGTATCTGTTTACAGTAAACCAGAGCCACAATTGATAATCTGTCATGTAAATGGTTGCAGGAGATAAAAGCCCATAAGCATGAACCAGAACAGGGTCAAATATAAACCAGTTATCAAATAGAATGTTGTCTATCTGATATATCGGCTTTACAGAGTTAACTCTGTACCAGTGTGTTTTGCCACTATCATCTGTATAAGCAACAACAGGGGGCATTCTATCAACCATAGAATTCATCATAAGCCTTGATCTGGTCAATGCCCAGTCATGCTTTCTTCGTTTATACCAATCAACAAACTTATCATACTTTTTACGGTTGAAATAAACCCTTGAAAAGATTTTGTTCTTTTTTACAAAGTAAGGTCTTTGCTTACCTTCAAGTTTTGTGATGTACACTCTGTCCCTGTTTTCCGTATCTCTTAAAACAAGATATGTGCCGTTTTCAGGAAGAAAAACAGAAGCAGAGGCAAGCGACAGGACAACAGGCTTTCTGGTCTCAATCACAGCCTTTCCTTTGCCAAAGTACAAAGTGGTTCTATCGCCTCCAATGTCTATCGTCTCAAAGTGAAATTTTGTATTTTTATCAAAATAGTAGGTTGAACTGTTGAAGTCAACAATTTCAAGTTTTCCATCATTTGTATTGTATGTTGAGCCTAAAAGCACAAGATAATCGAAACCAGCACTGTATTTTTTGCCATTGAAATCAAACTCAGGGTGGCCAATTGCAAACCTTACCCTGCCTGCTGTGATTTTCGATATGTCCCTGTTTGCGGATAAAACCGGTATTGCAAACAGAATTATTATCAGTGCATATATTAAATTCCTGCCCCTCATAGCCACCTCCCATATTCTTTTCTATAATGAAAAAGAAGCAAAAAATGTGCCATAAAAATGTTAGTTTTTGTCCAATTCAAGCAATCTCTCAATTAACCCATTGTATCTTTCAACCGCCTGTGGAATGTTGGACAGGAAGCCCTCTGATAATTCCGCAGTATCAACAATTGAATTCAACACAATTTCTTTTAATTTCTCATCTTCCGAATTTAAAACAAGATTTTTTAAGCCTTTGTAAATTGGATGGGAGGTGTTAAATTCAAGTATCTTTTTAGATGGAACATAAAATTTATTTAAAGCATTCATCATTCTTTCCATCTGTGATGAAGGGGCATTCTTCTGAGAGACAAGGCAATAAGGGGATTTAACAAGCCTTGAAGACACAATTGCATCGTAGATCCTGTCCTTTAAAATTTCCTTAACCTTTTCAAGAAATTTTTTATCTTCCTCTTCAACGGTTGTTTCCTTATCTTCCCCTTCAAGAAAAACATCTTCCCTTGTAATCAGCTTAAACTCAGCGTCTTTGAATTTCCCTATGTGCTCCAAAACAGTTTCATCAAGCACCTGAGTTAAAATTAAAACAGGCACACCTTTTTTGTAAAACTGTTCAAGATAGGGAGATTTTTCAACAGTTTTTCTGTCTTCCCCGACAATGTAAAAAATTGAATCCTTGTAATCTGTCTTCTCAAGGTACTCTTCAAGGGTAATCTTTTTTTCGTCCTCTGTGGTTTCAAAAAGGAGCAATTCTGCAAGCTCGTTTTTTTCAGGGTAATCTTTCACAATTCCTTCTTTTAAATAAACCCCAAACTCTTCAAAAAACACATTGTAATTTGCCCTGTCTTTTTTCAAAAACTCTTTAAAGTGCTTTAACACCTTTTTTGTTATTGTTTTCTTCAGTTTTAAAACAACAGGGTCGTTCTGAATTGTCTCTCTTGATATGTTTAACTGTATGTCCTCCGAATCAACAACACCCTTCAAAAACCTCAAATAGTCGGGGACAATCTCCTCTGTTTTCTCTGCAATTAAAACCTTTTTTGAGTAAAGCCTTATCCCTGTGTCATCCTCAAGCCCGAATTTAATAAGGGAAAAAGGAGGAACAAATATTATTGATTTTAAATCAACCGGGGCATCTGAAAAAATGTGAAGGTAGGTTAATGGCTTTAATTCTGATTTTGTAAGGTATTTGTAAAACTTTTCGTAATCTTCCTTTTTCAAACCCTGAGGGTTTTCAAGCCACAGCGGCTTTAACTGCTTCAGTTTTCTTCCATTAAGGTAAATCGGATAGGGGACAAAACGGGAATACCTGTCAACAATTGCCTCAATCCTTGATTCGCTTAAAAACTCTTTTGAGTCATCTTTCAAATAAATTTTTACCGTTGTTCCCCTTTTGTAATCCCCATCCAGAACATCAACCTCAAACCTCTCTTTCCCTTCGCTTTTCCACCTTACGGCAGGAGAATCCTTTATATAACTTTTTGAAATCACCTCAACCATATCGGCAACCATAAAAACAGAGTAAAAGCCAACCCCGAACTGTCCAATCAATTCCTCTGAAATCTCATCCTTTTTCTCAAGCAATTCAAAGAATTTCTTTGTCCCTGAATGGGCAATTGTTCCAAGGTTTTCAATAATCTCATCTTCGGTCATCCCAATCCCTGTGTCAATCACCTCAATTGTGTTTCCCTGCTGATTTAATTTTATGTCAATTCTATGCTCAAGTTCAGGAGTTAAAACCTCTTCCCCATTCAATTGTTTAAATTTCAGTTTGTTCAAAGCATCAACAGAGTTTGATATCAACTCCCTCAAAAATATCTCCCTGTGTTTGTATAGGGAGTTTATAACTATTTCAAGAAGCCTTCCCACCTCCGACTTAAATTTTATCCTCCTTGTCATACCACTCACCTCCGTATTTTTTAAAAAACACCAAAGATAATTTATGAAAATTGATGCTTTTTTTCAAGTTTCAAAAAAAAGTGGCATTCACATCTGTTTTCAAAAAATTTTTTTGTGATAAACTTTTAAAGCATAGGGCTTAAAAAGTTAAGAGGAGGAGGTGGTTTTTGAAGGTTTTACTTTCTGGAAACGAAGCAATTGCAAGGGGTGCGTACGAATACGGGTGCGTTTTCGCATCTGCCTATCCAGGGACTCCAAGCACTGAGATACTTGAAAATGTCCAGCATTACAAAGAGATAACATGCCAGTGGTCTCCGAATGAAAAAGTGGCAACCGAAGTGGCAATAGGTGCCTCTTTTGCAGGGGCAAGGGCTCTTTGTGCAATGAAGCATGTCGGAGTTAATGTTGCGGCAGACCCATTGATGACTTTGACATACATAGGTGTTAAAGGCGGGTTTGTTCTTGTTTCCGCAGATGACCCAGGAATGCACTCATCTCAAAATGAGCAGGACAACAGAAACTATGCAAAGTTTGCAAAAATCCCTGTTTTAGAACCATCCGACTCTCAGGAGGCAAAGGATTTTGTCGGCAAAGCCTTCGAAATATCGGAGAGGTTTGATACCCCTGTGATTTTAAGAATGACAACAAGAACATCTCACGGGAAAGGGCTTGTTGAAATTGGAGACAGGGTTGAGGTTGATGTTAAAGGATTTGAAAGAGACTTCTCAAAGTATGTGGCGCTTCCAATGAATGCAAGGAAGAGAAGGGTTGTTGTTGCTGAAAGGGAGAAGAAGTTAAAGGATTTTGCAGAAGAGACAGACCTTAATGTTATAGAAGATGGCAAAGGGAATGTGGGCTTTATAACCTGTGGTATTTCCTATGTTCACTTAAAAGAGGTTTTGCCTGATGCACCTGTTTTGAAAATAGGAATGCCCTATCCTCTGCCAATAAAAAAGATAAAAGAGTTTGTTTCAAGGTTTGAAAAGGTTATAGTTGTGGAAGAGTTAGACCCATTCATTGAAGAGCAGATCAAAGCAGAAGGGATAAAGGTTTACGGGAAAGAGTACTTCCCAGAAATAGGAGAATTTTCCCCTGAAATTGTCAGAAATGCACTTGTTAAGGCTGGTGTTTTAAAGGAAGAAAACAAAGTTAAGGCTGAAGACAAAGCAATCCCAAGGCCACCTGTTTTCTGTCCAGGTTGCCCTCACCTTGGAATTTTTTACGCATTAAAAAAAGCAAAGGCAAAGATTGTAACAGGGGATATAGGGTGCTATACACTTGCTGCAATTAAACCCTTTGAAATGATGGATACCTGTGTTTGTATGGGAGCATCAATCGGCAATGCAATTGGAATGGAGAAGGCTTTAGGCTCAGGCAAGGGGATAGCGGCGGTTATAGGGGATTCAACCTTTATCCATTCAGGATTAACAGGGCTTGTTGAGGCTGTCTATAACAAAAGCACGGTGACAATTGTGATCTCAGACAACTCAATTACCGCAATGACAGGGGGACAGCCTGATGCAAGAACAGGGTGGAACTGTGAGGGAGAGCCAACAGGTAAAATGGATTTCGAGCTTGTTGCAAGGGCGATAGGGGTTGAGCATGTTTATGTTGTTGACCCGACAAAGATGGACGAAACTTATAAAATTGTTAAAAGAGAGCTTGAGGCTGACCACCTTTCGCTAATTATAAGCCAGGGGCCCTGTGTACTTTATCCGCAAAAGGTAAAAAGAGAGAAGTTTTACACAGAGCTTGAAAACTGCACAGCCTGTGCAATGTGCTCAAAGATAGGGTGTCAGGCAATTTACAGAACAATGGAGAAAACTGAAAAGGGAAGGTTTAAGTGGAATATTGACACAACCCTCTGTACAGGGTGCGGGCTTTGCATTCAAATGTGCAAGTTTGATGCAATCAGACCAATAAGCAGGAAGGGTGAATAAAATGGAAAGCAAAAACATTCTTCTAATTGGAGTGGGGGGGCAGGGTATTGTCCTTGCTTCCGAGATTATGAGTGAGTTTTTCAAAAGACAGGGGTACGATGTTAAAAAGAGTGAGGTTCACGGAATGGCTCAAAGGGGGGGTATAGTATCTTCCCATGTTAGAATAGGGAAAAAGGTTTACTCCCCGATGATTGAAAAGGGAAAGGCTGACATTATGCTTTCTTTTGAAAAGATGGAGGCATTGAGATGGCTCTACTATGTTAAACCTGACGGGATTATTGTTTCTTCAAATGTGAAAATGGTGCCTCCGATAGTTAGCACAGGTGCTTTTGAATACCCTGAAGATGTTGAGGACAGGATTTTGAAAGAAAGGCCTGATGCAAAGATCCTCGACATTGTATCTGCATTGAAAGAGCTCGGAAATGACAAGGTTACAAATGTAATTATGATTGGCGCTTTATCCACAATGTTTGACTTTGAGCCTGAAAAGTGGCTTGAGGTTATAAAAGAGGCTGTGCCTAAAAAGGTTGTGGATGTAAACATTAAAGCATTTAACAAGGGAAGAGAGTTGATGAAAAACTGATTGAAAAAAAAGAATTTTCATTGTAATTTTAAAGGCAGCCTTTTTACAGGCTGCTTTTTTTGTAGAGGTTGAATATGAAACTATCGAAAGCGGAAATAATACTCCTTTTAATGACTGCAATATGGGGATTAACATTTCCCGTAATAAAAGGTGCTGTGGCTTATGTTCCCCCATTTGCATTTCTCTCAATGAGGTTTTTTCTCGCAACAATTGCCCTTGCATTCTTTATAAAACCTGAATTTACTGCAAAAAATGTTAAATGGGGACTAATTATAGGAGCCTTCCTTTTTTTAGGCATGGCATGCCAGACAATAGGGCTTATTTACACAAAGGCCTCCCGCTCAGGGTTTATAACAGGGTTTCTAATTTTTCTTGTTCCAATCTTTGATTACATTGTTTTTAGGAAAAAACCAACATTGTTTGCAATTATTGGGGTTTTTCTTGCACTTATGGGACTATACCTTCTTTCAAGCCCTGAAGGGGGAGGATTCAACTTCGGGGATTTTTTAACACTTTTAAGTGCAGCCTTTTTTGCCTTTCAGGTTATTTTTATTGAACATTCCACAACCAAATACAACGGTGATACCATAGTTTTCTTTGAAATAGCTTCAACCTTTGTTTTAAGCCTGCTTTTTTCAATATCAAGAGAAAGCTGGAATTTCAGGCTTGATATACCATTGCTCATAGCAGTTATAATTACCGGTGTTTTTGCAACTGCACTTGCACTTTTAATGCAGGGAAAGTTTCAGAAAAAAACAACCACAGTAAGGGCAGGGATAATCTATTCAATGGAGCCTGTTTTCGCTTTGTTTTTCTCATTTCTAATTTTAAATGAAAGATTGCCTGAAAAGGGAATAATCGGCGGCTTCCTTGTATTCCTTGGAATGCTTATATCAAACTTTAAAATACAAAAAAGTGTGATAAACTAAAAATAGAGTAAGATAAATCAGGTGGATTATGATCAAATACTTTAGTGTTAAAAATTTTTTTTCGATAAAAAATGAAATTATCTTTGAAGGGGATCTTGGAACAAATAGAAACAAATCCACCCCCCCACATAACGCTTTTGTTATCTACGGAGCAAATGCATCAGGAAAAACCAATTTTTTGAAAGCATTGACTTTTATTCTTACATTTATGCAAAAATCGTTTTTCAGACAGGAGCCAGATCAACCAATTTCAATTGAACCTTTTGCACTACAACAAGATCAACCAACAGAATTTTATCTTAAAATTCTTGTAAACAAATATCTATACTCATACCATTTAATACTTACCAAAGAAAATGTACTTTTCGAGAGATTAGAACGATCAAGAAACAAAAATCCGATATTTGAGAGAAAAGAAAATAAGATCTTATACTTAAAAGATTTTTCATTAAAAGAGAAGGAAAAGGTTCAGGAGAATCTACAATCTAATGTTTCACTTATTTCATTTTTATCAAGATTGAGAAGTATCAAATGGGCTCAAGATCTAACAGGTTTCCTGGTTTTCTCAAATATAACATTAAAAGAAAAAATCTCTAAACGTGTTTTTGAAAAAGAAATAGCAAAACTTATCGCAAAAATAATAAAAAAACCTGAAGAAAAAAGCACAATTTTAGATTTAGTAAAAATTGCTGATACAGAAATCAAAGATTTTTACCTGAAAAATAGTTCTAAAAACTTTATTGTCAATTTAATAAAAGATGATGAAAAAGAATTAAAGTTTGTACATGAAGGTGAATCCAAAAACTTTGAGCTTGATTTTAAATTTGAAAGTAGTGGAACAAAAAAAATTTTCCTGAATGCTCTTCCTATTCTTGAAATTATCAACAAAGGAGGAGTCTTTATCTGGGATGAAATAAGTGCTGATTTACACTTTAAAATAGCAGAATACATAATAAATCTTTTTAAAAATACTAAAGGACAAATTTTTTGCACTACTCACAACCCAGCATTAATATCATCCTGTTTCAATAAATATACTCTCTGGTTTACGGAAAAAGAAAACGGGATTACAGATCTTTATTGTGCCGCAGATTTTGAGGAATTAAAAAGGGAAAATGATCTTGACCTTGAACTATTATACAAAATTGGTAGATTTGGAGCAGTTCCAAGAACTTTTTATCCCAGAGGGTGATTATGAGTAGAAGACCACCAAAAACATTAAAAAAATCCATCCCGTTTTTTATAGTAGAGGGGAAAACTGAAAAAAATTATATTGAAAATCTAAAAAACATTTTTAACATTGGAGTAGAACGACCCAAACCAACAAAGGGAGGAAATCCAATAGGAGTTTTAAAAAAAGCCAAAAGAATAATTAAAGAAAAAAAAGAATATTCAACCTTTTTTATCTGGTTTGATCTTGACAAAATCCAGGACAAAGAAAAATTTTTTAATTTATGTAATCAACTTAAAAAAATAAATATAGAAATTTTTTTTGTAGTTTCCGCCCCTTGCACAGAAGCGTTTTTGCTGGGACATTTTGAAACAATAAGAGAAAATCAATTAAATAAAGAGTGCAAATACTTCGAAAAAAAGCTTGAAGAATATATACCTGCTTATAAAAAGGGAAATGAAAGACAAATTAACAAATATATAACAAAAGAAAAAATAAATTTCTGCATTTTCAATTATCCCGTTAAAAAATTTAATCTCTTTTGTATGTTATATTATTTTTTCAACACAAAAATCCCAGACAAAAGAAAATGTGATTACAGGGAAATATACAATTTAAAAGAAATCCTTTAATCGGGAATAAGGGGCCCTCTCATTCTGTAGCCAAAGATAACAACCCTACCCGGCATGGGTATTCCCGGATATGTCTGGTAGTCTTCATCAAAGGCATTTAAGATTTTTAAGTAAAAACCCACACCCCAGAATGTAATGTTTAACACAGAGGCTTTATTCAGGTTATTTATATCAAGGTAAGAATAATCAAAAGTTATATCCTTCCCTTTGTAAATAATTTTCAGTTTGCTTTTGGGATAGTAGTATGAATATTTAGTTTCATACTCTATATTATCCCTGTGCAGGTGCTCATAACCAAATGTAAAATTCCTGTATTTAAATGAGAGATCAACACCATAGACATCGCTTTCCCCTATATTTTCCGCTTTCCACATATCGCCTTCTCTAACCCAGTCAATTATGTTCTTCTCTTTTCTATAGAAAAAGGCCGTTGATATAATTTTGTAATTCAGAGTGAACTGAAAGTTTTTGCTTCTTTCCTCTTTCAAGAATTCATTGCCAATATTCACAGGGGAAGAGTAATACAACTCAGTGAAATCAGGGACTCTCACACTTTCGGAAAATTCAAACAACACATCAAAAGGCATTATTTTTCTTTTAATTGAAACAAATGGCAAAATATACTTCCCTCTGTTTGTGGCAGAATAAAGATTTACTCCCGCCTTTAAATCCGATTTGAAAAGATTAAACATCTTTGAGTAATTCAAAACAGAGGTTGTAATACTGTGTTTTTCCATAACAATGCTATCCATTGAGTTAAATTCAATGTTTAACCTGAAAGAACCTATCTTTGTTTCAAGGTTGTGAATCACCCCGCTTTTGTATGTTTCAGTAATATTGCGAAATAGATCAGGGTTGTTTTTGTCAAGGGTAAAAATATCGTAATGCCTTACAGTGTAAAACTTTGTTTCCCCATATCTTGCTATCAACAAAGATGTTTGCGTTCTTTCATAGGAGGGATAGGGGGCATAGAAGTCTTTTGCATCAAAGTGTTTTGAATTAAATGCAGTAAAAAATTTAACCCCTTTGTAATCAAACTGATAGGTTACATTTGATTTGTTGTACTTTGAATTTTCAACATACCCTGAACTTCCCTCAAACATATAGGAAAGCCCGTTCTCCCTTGCATAGATATGGTAATAATCGTTGCTTCCGTATGCAAGGTGGTTGAATTCTTTTTTGTTATCTCCAACTTCAAAATCTATATTCCCGGCAAATGAATATGGAGTAATATTGGCTGATGCCGAAGATTCCACAGAAACATAACTTATATCCTCAGGTGCAAGGGGTATGTCAAGGTTGTGATGATAGGTCTGCAGATTATTCAATGGAACCCCCATAATCCTCACCCCGACCTGACTTCCCCTTGAGCCAGAGATTGATATGTCACCCTGTATTCCATTTGCCCCTCTAACCGAGAGAAAAACAGAAGGAAATAAAGATAGTAACTCCTGATTGGAGTTTATGGAAAGATGTTCAATCAGTTTTTTGTCTATGTAAACCTCGTTTTTTTTACCCGCTTTTCTTGCAGATACCTCAATAGACTCCCTTACCTTAGGCATTGTGTCCGAAAAAGCAAAAAAATGATAAAGCAAACAAAAAAGAAATATCCATTTAATTTTCATACTCAACATCCCCATTTAAATCCACCATCTCATTAGAAGGCAGTATTATTGTAAACCTTGTTCCTTTACCAACCTTACTTTCAACCTTTATCCCTCCGCCATGAGCCTCAACAAACTTCTTCGCTATTGAAAGACCAAGACCGGTTCCCCCTTTTCTTTGAGAACTGAATGCAACAAATATCTGTTTTAAGAAATCCTCCGTCATCCCGGGACCATTATCTTCTATCTCAATAAGATAAAGGTCTCTTACCCTCTTTAAAACAACATTTACCACTCCGCCCTCTCCCAAAACCTGAATTGCGTTTTTGAGAATGTTCATTATTGCCTGCCTCAACTTCTGACGGTCACCTTTAATCTCAAACACTTCACCCGGGCTAAAAAAATTTATCTCAATACCTTTTGCTTCTCCCTCAACCTTCATGAAATTGACTATATCTTTTAAAAAGTTGTTTAAATCAAAAATCTCTTTGTTCAATTGAGTGGGCCTCGCGTAGGTCAGGAAATTTGTCATCAATTCGTTTAGTCTTGATATCTCGTAAGTTATTGAATTTACAGTTTCTTTAAAACTCTCTCTCATTTTGGGGTCACTGACAATTTCCTCAATGTCTTCCTGAAGCAACTGCACATTTATCTTAATTGAGTTTAACGGATTCCTTATCTCATGAGCCAGACCACTTGCAAGGATACCTGCTTCAGAGAGGTCTTTTTGCTTTTTGGTGATCTTTCCCGCTTTTTTTAACCTTTTTATAAGAAATAGTATTGTTGCAAAACTCATTATAAGGAGAAAAGAAAGAATAAAAATCACCAATTTCATGTCTTTTCTTCCACTTTTTTGCTGGCAATCATAACAAGGTACGATTTGATAAACTCATCAAGGTCCCCATCTAAAACAGGTTCAACATTTCCAGTTTCATAGCCGGTTCTATGGTCTTTTATCATTCTGTATGGGTGAAGGACATAGGAGCGTATCTGACTCCCCCAGGTAATTTCTTTCTTTTCACCAGCAAGCTCTTCCTGTTTTTTCTTCTGCTTTTCCAGTTCAAGTTCATACAGCCTTGCCTTCAGGATCTTCATCGCGACTTCTCTATTTTTAATCTGAGACCTTTCATTCTGGCAACACACAACAATGCCTGTGGGCAGGTGGGTAATTCTAACAGCGGAATCAGTTGTGTTTACATGCTGTCCTCCTGCACCGGAGGAACGATAGGTGTCTATCCTTAAATCCTTTTCGTTTATTTCAAGGTCTATCTCCTCATCAAGTTCAGGAATAGCAAGCACAGAAGCAAATGAGGTGTGCCTTCTTTTGTTGGCATCAAAGGGAGAGATCCTTACAAGCCTGTGAACCCCGTTTTCCGCCTTTAAAAGCCCATAAGCAAAATCCCCTTTAACAAGTATGGTTGCACTTTTTATCCCTGCTTCATCACCAGGTTGATAATCAATTATCTGATAATCAAAACCCTTTTTTTCAATGTATCTGGTGTACATTCTAAAAAGCATCTGTGCCCAGTCCTGAGACTCAGTGCCACCCGATCCTGAGTGAATTGTAAGAATCGCATTGTTCCTGTCATGAGGCCCACTCAACATCATTCTAACTTCAGCATCAGACACCTCTTTTTCAAGTTGCATAACCTTATTCCTTATCTCATCAATCACATCTTCCCCTTCATCAAAAAACTCGAATAAAACATCAACTTCCTCATTTAAAGAATCTATCCTTTTTGCGAGGGTTATCTGATCTTTTATAGAGGAGATCCTTTTTAAAATCTTTTGAGCTTTCTCGTTATTGCTCCAGAAATCGGGATCCGATGTTTGATTTTCCAGCTCTTTTAATTGAAGCTCCCTTTTTTCAGGGTCAAAGATAACTCCTGATCGGGATTATCCTGTCTTTTAATTGATCAAACTTCTCCTTTAATTCTTCAATGGCAGGTTCACTCATACCAACTCCTTTATCCTTTAATGAATTTTAAATATACTTTTCTCATTCTTGGACCGTCAAACTCACAGAAAAAAACAGATTGCCATGTTCCAAGCACAAGGTTTCCATTTTCAACTATAATCGAAATCGAGGGGGACACAAGGGTGGTTTTTATATGGGAATCCGAGTTCCCTTCAAGATGTTTGAAATCCGCATTTAAAGGGATCAGTTTTGCAAGATGGAAGAGTATATCCCTTTTCACAGACGGGTCCGCATTTTCATTGATAGTTACGGCAGCAGTAGTATGAGGGACAAAAACCGTCAAAATTCCATCTTTAAATCCATTTTCCTTTAAATACTTTTCAATTTCGGAGGTTATGTCTATCATCTCATTCCTTGAATTTGTTTTAACAGTTAACCGATACAGTGCCATCTCCCTCTCTCCTTTTTAAGATTATAAGGATTACAAAGTATGTTGCAATGGAAGCAACCAGACCAAGTATTGTGCATCCCAGAAAAAAGGGAAACATTATCGATTTTAAATCGTGAATTAAGTAACCAAACGCTCTGCCGTTCAGAAAGTTTGAGACTGTAAATATGTGCCAGTTTATTTTGGAAAAATCAAAAGGATTGTTTGGGCAACACAAAGTCTCACCAAGGCGAAATCCAGCAAGGTACATCGGGACTGTGGTCCAAGGATTGTTCACCCAGGTAAAACCCATTATCAGTATCTTGTCTATCTTCCTGTTAAAAACAATAGCAATGCTTATCGCAATTATGTTGTGAAAGCCCAGAAAAGGGCTGAAGGCAATGAACATCCCTATTGCGGCAGACAATGCCCTGTAATGTGGACTTAAATGCTCACTAAACAATGCGCTTTTTATATCTTTTAAAACCTTCTTCCATGTCTTTTTTTTCATCTAAAATAAATACCCCTGTCCTTTCCAAAATGATTATAGGTAAAATCCCCCAGATTAACAAGGGAACCTCTGTACTCCAGCATAACACCTTTCTTACCGGTTATCTCTCCAATCAAAAAGGCTTCCGGTAAAAATTTTTTTATGTGATCTTCATCGAATGGAGAGGTGAACAGAAGTACATACTCCTCTCCGCTGTGTAAAAAAAACTTCAGTAATTCTTCCTCAGGAAAAAGGTCAATCTCAGGCAATAAGAACAGTTCTGAGTACAGGACACACCCAACACCGCTCTTTTCGCATATCTGCCTTATCTCTTTTGAAAGACCATCAGATATATCAATCATAGCGGTTGCAATGGAGTTTTCACCAATTATCATTCCTTCTTTCACCGGGGGCTCAGGTTCAAGGTGTTTTTTTACAGCAATTGCATAGGTCGGATTTTCTATCTCTATTTTATTAGTTATCAAATAAAAACCTATTGCGGAGTAACCTGTTACCCCTGTCAGATAAACATAATCTCCCACCTTTGCCCCACTTCGCAAAACAGGTTTTGATGCCTCACCTATCGCAACCCCGTTGATAAAAATAGAATGGGGGGAACCTGTTGTATCACCCCCTAAAAGTTTAACATCAAACCTGTTTAAAACATCCTCAAGCCCCCTGTAAAAATCATCAGGAAAATGCCTGAAAATAGAGGGGATAGATATTGAGACAAGAAAATGCAGGGGTTTTGCCCCCATTGAAGCAATGTCGCTTAAATTTGCACAGGCAGTTTTTACCCCCACCTGATACGGAGTTGAAATGTCAGTGGAAAAGTGTACCCCCTCCACCAGGGTATCCGTTGTGATAACATAGTTTTCAAATAAAGCACAATCGTCACCTATTGATCTGTGCCTTCTTTCAAGACTCTTAATCAATTCCTGCTCAAAGTTTCTCAATATCATCCCCGTGGTACTTTGTCAATTCCAGAATAAGGTTGTCAATCTTTCTTGCAAGGCCAGAGGAATGGGGGAGTTTGTTCCTCAATTCGGTAAGTGATTCAACGCTGTTTGCAATTGCTTTTTCAGGAAGATAGTAAACATCAAGCCTCTTTTCAAGAGAAAGTTCTTCTATTGAACCCTCACTTATCTCCTTTAAAGAGGTTATTTCTTTAAGGATCTCTTTTATAAAACCTATGATGTAAAAATCTTCTTCATCAAAAGAACCGAATACAATATCGTGCACATTCAGCCTTGAGAAAAAATCTTTTAGCTGTGGTTCTGTATAGGGAATAATGTTTGACTTAACAAAAAGATACTTATCAAAATCCCCTATTGCTTTTACTGTGTTTTTTATCAATTCAGGATAGCTTTTCCCTTTAACAGCAATCGGCTTTACAAAGTTATTGTATCTTTTTCCCATCTCTTCCATATCTTTTTGATTAAAGTTGACAAGAAATATTGAATACCCTTTATCAACGGGGAATCCTTCTGAGATCGCTTCATCCAGAAATATTAAAGACAGTTTTTCTGCAAAATTCGCAGGCAGTTCATCCAACAAAGGGAAAAAAGACAGAGAGGAAGTCCCCTTTTCATTTATAATGACAAGCACATTTTTCATTGCTTTGTCTCCTTAATGAGCCTTCAAATAAGCATGGGTAAAATCAATAAGGTCTTTAACTTTAAAACCATGGGAATTGATTACGGTTGCATCTTTATTGAAGTTGTAATTTTTAAACAGCATCTGCAAGTCTGACCATAAACCAATCTCCTGATAACATACACCCTTTAAAAATAGTATTGTGCCAGCAGATACTCCGGGTGAATCCGGAAGCGTAACTGTTGAAAACACATCAAAGGCATTCTCAAACATACCAAATCTTAAATAGCATATCCCAAGATTGAGTTTTGCAGAGTTCTTTTCAACATCGTCAAAGTCAGGGTTATTAATGTTTGATACATAGTACAGATATGCAGCATTGTAACAGAGAGACTGCAGGTTCTGTCTTATCTGTGTAGGCCTTTTGTTAACTGAAACATCAACGGTTAACTCCTGTTTCTCCCTTTTTAAAGTAACCTTTACAGACGGCGATTTCATTGAGGAATACACCTCTTTTTCAGTATGAACCTCTTTTCCATCAACAGAAACAATGATATCTCCACATTTCAAGGCATCATTATTGCTTTCAACAACCACCACCCGATTGATTGAAGGGTCTCTAACCACTGTAATATCGGCGGAGTACTCAACCATTTGTGGGATATTGCTTATAAATGAAATAAGTTTTTTAACATCTTCCATATTTGCGGGATTTAAAGTGATCTTTTCAATTTTAAAGAAGTCTGTATTGAATATGTAAAAGTCAATATATCTTCTCAACCTTACCCTCTTTTCAATGCCAAAAACAATAAGTGATTGTCCGTAATCCTGCTTTACCTTTTCTATTGTGTTTTTCTCCCCATTTAGCAGATTGTCAATTGAACTCAGGTAATCAGGGTTGTAAGAGGCATTGAATATCTTTATCTGTTTTAATGAAGAAACAAGCAGTTTCTCAAACCCCTGGAAATTAACCATCCCGCTTTTCAAAGGCTTTGTACCCACATAAAGCAGCGAGGGTTTGGGAATTGCATTAACCTTAACTATTTCATCCTTTGAAACATTGATCGTTTTTATAAAGAAACCAGAAGGGAAAGCCACCTTTACGGTATGTGACCCCGAACAAACCTCAAGTTTCAAAATAGGCAAACTTCCAACCCTTCTGCCATCAACAAAAACATCACCGTTTAACCCGAATACCCCGCTTTCAATGTTCAGATAACCAACACTTCTATTTAACACAAATGGTTTATAAAAGTAATCCTTTAACTCTTTAATGTCGAGAATAACTTTTAAAGGGGCATAACAATCTTTTTTTAATTCAACGGTGTGCTCACCTCTGTCAAGATTGTTTATGACAAAATAATCGGATAACTCAGAAGGGGTCACACCAAGGCTCTGTATTGTATCAACATGCTCTTTTAAATAATCAAGAGGGGCACTTCCTTCAGTTTCACCTATAAAAACACCATCAAGGTAAACCTTAACTCCCTGTGGAGAAGTCAATATAGTTGCCGAAGCCTTTATCCTGATTATAGGAGCATCAATGGTTACGGTTTTACCAACCTTAATGTTGACCTCTTTTTTTACAGTGCTGTAATCCGGCTTTGTAATTTCAACAACATGCTTTCCCTCAAGCACAGGTATTTTCCCGCTTTCATCTTTTTGAGCATCCTTCCCATCAACGATACATTTATAATCAGGCACAGGACACTTAACATCTATGTAACCAACAAGGTTCTTTTTTAAATTTGAATAAAGAGTTCTCAATTTTTTCGGGAATATAGACCTGCTTAACTTGTGGGCAGGATTTACCTTTATAATTTTAATGAGCATATTTTTAGAGCTTTCAGAGTCCCCCTTTTTAAGGTAAAGAAGGCAGAGGTATTCAAGACTCTTCATGTACATGGGGTAAGCATCCTGAGGTAATTCCCCGAGTTCGTAAGACTGAACAATTCTTTCAAAAACCGGAATCGCATTTACCTGATTATCAGAATTGAAGAATATCTCTTCCCCCTGTTTAAAAACAGAAACATAGTCATAGGAAAAAGCCCAAAACACAATAAACACCGAAAGCAAAACAACAATAAGACGCTTCATTAATCAAACCTCACTATTTCAGAGGATTTGTTTGATAAAAATATTGAACCATCTCCATCAACAGCAATATGATAGTACTTACCCCCAAGCATGTTGTATATGTCAATCTTTTGAAAAAGGGTAAAATCATGATTCAGAATAACCAGAGTTTTTCCTTTATCACAGAGGAGGTAAATGTTATCAAAGTTATCGAAATCCATATCTATTATCTTTTTGTATGATGTGAGCATTTTAATACTCTTACCTTCTTTATTTCTGACATCAAGAATACTCCTTGAATCCCTGACAATGAATATTGATCCGTCTCTTCTCACCTTGATATAATCTGCAGGGGTGATTATTTTCTTTATCAATTTCCCGTTTTTGTCAAAGCAGTAAACCACCGCCCTGTCTTTATCGTATATCCAGTAATTTCCAAAGTAATCTATGGCAATTGAAACCAAATACTTTAAAGGTTCACCCTGATCCGTAAAGGATCTGGATGTCCTGCTTTTCCTTGCAAAGACACGGTTGGATGTTGAATAAAAGAAGCCATACTTTTCAGAATAACACATTGAGGTAACATCAGATGGAGTTGAGAACTTCCTCATCCTTCCTTTTTTAATCTCGTAAATATAGCCATCTTTCCTGGAATAAGAATAAAGAGTCCCCATTTTATCGGTTGCCATTATCCAGGGTTTTGGCATCTGATAATAAACCCTGTGTGTTAAATACTTTTTCTTTAAGTAAAACCTCAAAAGGTTAATGGTATAAAGGTCATTTTTGTAATCGTTAAAACCTTCCTCATTAACTATTGCAAGCATTTTTAGTCCTTCTTGTGGGTTGTTTATTTTTGCATAAAAGTACGAAGCAAGCTGCATAGAATCTTTAAAAACATCGCTTTCAGGAAACCTCATGTAAATCCTTGAAAGAAAGAACAACCCCTGCTTATAGTTTCCCTTCAACCCGCTAATTTCACCAAGATGATAGTACACCCTGTCAAGGACATCAGAATCGGGAATTCCAGTTTTTATTCTATACAATAGTTCGTATGCATCGTCAATCTTCTGCTTATCCAGAAGTATCATTGCTTTATAAAAAAGTGCATTATCGTATGTATCACTTTTTTTATAGTTATTGATAATCTTATTGAAGTAAGTGAGAGCCTTTTCCATATCTCCTATTTTATAGTTGTATTTCCCCATTTCAAGAAGGGCATCGTCAGCCTTTTCAGAGCCAGGGTATTGCTCAACAAGGGTTTGAAATTCCTTCATGGCTTCTGAATAATTCTGATTTAAAAGGAATGCCATCCCACTCTCATATATCCTTAAATCGTTGGAGGCGTTTAAATTTGCAATGAGTAATAAAATAGCAAGAATTTTCATCTTAACTTTTCCTTTATCACCAATTCTCTGTCTGCCCTGACTTCAATGGTTTTCTCTTTCACGCTATTATCGTCAGGGTTTACAAACTTTATCTTATGGGTTCCCGCAACCACCCTGATGTTAAATATTGGTGTCTCGCCAACACTTATACCATCAATATAAACCTCAGCGTAAAGAGGTGCAACATCTATCTTTTTAATTATACCCAATGGAGGCAATTTCAATGTGGTTTTTTTGTGACCAACTATTTCTTCCATAAATACCTGGTCGTAAAAGTACTTTTTGTTCTCAACCCTTAACTTAACGGTGCCTGCATCAAGTTGTACAGAATTTGCATTCTTAAATTCACCGAGGTATTTCCACCTGCCCCTTTTCAAAACATACAGTTTAACAGGGAACTCTGTGTCAAGTACCAGATATCCTGGTATTCTGATAACATCAAGTACAACCTTGCTTGTGAGTATTTCTCCAGGTTTTAAAACTATTGTTTTGTCCCTGTACCCTTCAGCCTTGAAAACAAGGACATTTTCCCTTGAGGTATCAATCTTAACCTCACAAGGTGTCACACAACTGCTTTTACCATTGATAAATACAGTAGTTTGAGGAGGGTCAGTTACTATACTCATGGTGGTGTACAATGATTCGAGTTTATAGTGTAATTTTTTTAAATCTTTAGCAAAAAAGAAATTGGTGTCAACAGGTTTGTATCCATCCCTTTTTAAAACTATCCTCTTTTGCTCTCCATCTTTTCCCTTTAAAATCACCGTTGCAGGTGTTCTCCCCATATACTGATCGTTTATGTAGATATCCGCTCCTTGAGGCTCAGACTCAATTCTAACCCTCTTCTTCAGGGTAAAGGGAAGTATCTCCCCAAGGCTTTCGTTTATACTGTTTATTATCTCACCGTTCGTATAATAGTATCCCCCTGCAAATCCAACAAGAGCAAGGAGAAGAACAACCCATATAATGACAGACTTCCTTGTAGTCTTTTTTTCAGAAACCTCTTTCGCCCTTATCATTTCATATTCATTTCTTGCAAGTTCCTTCTCAATCATTGAAACAGAGCTGTCAAGTCCAGTGTCAGACAAAAGTTCTTTTATCCTTGTTTTTTGAGATCTGGTAAGTTTAACAGCCCTTATTAAATCGTTTGAAAACTGCTTGGCAGACTGGTACCTCTCATCCGGATTCTTTGCAAAAACTTTATTAAAAACAGCATTCCATGAGTCTTCAGTAAACCCTATTTCCTGAACATTCTCCACTGGAGCCGGTGGTTCATGTACTATCTTGTAAAGTATTGACGAAAGAGACTGGCCTTTAAATGGTAAAGTCCCTGTTATCATTTCATAGGTAACAATCCCCAGGGAGAATATATCCGAACGATGGTCAACCTTGCCTTCCATAATCTGTTCCGGCGAAGCATAACTGGGTGTACCGAGGAAAGTGCCAGTCTGAGTTAAAGATGAGTTCTGAAGTTTTGCAATCCCAAAATCCATTATTTTGCATTTTAATTCTTTATCAACAAGTATGTTACCGGGCTTAATGTCTCTGTGAATAATTCCTTTTTTATGTGCATAATCAAGGGCTGATGCAAGTTGAGAAACGATCTTTATACATGTTTCAACATCAAGTTTTCCCTTTTTTGCAATTATTGAAGCAAGAGTCTCCCCCTCCACAAACTCCATTGCAATGTAAGGTATCCCCTGCTCTTCTCCAATGTCGTATATCCCCACAATGTTTGGATGATTCAATGTGCCTGCAATCTGTGCCTCTCTATAAAACCTTTCATAAAATTCCTTTTTTTCCTGTTCGGAGATCCCCTCATCAACCTTGATAAGTTTAATTGCAACAGTCCTCTTAATAATGGGGTCGTGAGCTCTGTACACAACCCCCATTGCACCTTCTCCAAGCACTGATTCAATTTTATATCTACCAACTGTCCTTAGATGTTTCATCCTGAAATAAGGATATTATTAAATTATTGAAATGTCAATGTTTGAATGGTTAAGTTTACTCATAATTCGGTAGTAACTATCTCAAAAGCAGGGGGATTATACATGTGCTGTTTTACAGCACAAAGTTCCGCAGCGTGAATAAGCGCTTTTTTATACTTTTCGGGGAAACCTTCTGGCACCTTTATCTCAATTGTTATCCTGGAAATCATCCTTTTTACAGGGTCAAATTCATGCTTTTGAATCAACTTTATCTCCCTGTAATCTATACCTCTCTGTTCGCAGAATGATAAAACATATATTCCAGCACAGGCACCTATTGAGGCCAAAAAATAATCAAACGGAGCAGGTGCCTCCCCACCACCACCGGCAAAAACAGGTTGATCTGTTTTTATAACAAAACCCCTGTATTTAACATCCACCCTTTTGCCAACACCAGGGAAAAAGATCTCCATATCCATAATCCCTCCTATTTTTTCCTGCTTTCAAGCTCTTTCAATTTTTTTCTTGCGTACTCTCCCTGAACCTGTCCCTTAAAAGAATCTGCAATTTTTTTATACAGTTTGATAGCATCATCATAATATCCAAGTTGCTCACATATCTTTGCAGCATTGAACCTCGCCGTTGTTGACCACATTATCTCCTTTGGGTGCAAATAGGTAACGGACAGAAAGTTCTCAAGAGCCTTTTTAAGATCCCCTGAAGAGCGATAACACTCTGCTATGTAAAAGGTGACCTCAGCCTTACTATCATCATCTTTAAGTAACGGGAGTATCCTTTTAAACTCTCTTAAAGCCTCGCTAACCTTACCGTTTTTCTGGAGAAAAAGAGCAATTCTTATCCTCTCTTCCACCTGCTTTGAATCGGGAGGAAGAAGTTTAAGGTACTCAGTGTAATTTTCAATTGCTTTTCTGGTCTGACCAAGCTTTTCGTAACATACACCAAGATAATATCTCACAGCAAAAAGAAGCCTGTCAGTGTTTTTATCCCTCCTCGCAATCACCCTGCTAAAGTAAGTGATGGCCTTTTTGTACTCACTGTTCTTAAAAGCAATCAGCCCCAGTTTGTAACATGAAAGAGCAAAGTACTCACTGTCTGGAAAGGTGTTTACTATCTTTTCAAGGTAAGTTACAGGAGGGTTTTTAAGGGTTTCAAAGAGAAAGTAATAAGCCCTGTCAACACCTTTCGCATCCGGATAGTTCTCAATGGCCATTTTGTAAAAGTAAACTGCCTTCTGAACATTCCCCTTCAGCCTGTACTTCTCCGCTTTTTTCAAAAAACCCTGCACTCCATGAAAATCCTCTGGATTATTTTTTACAAACTCAGACTCATTTTCCATAACAATTGTGTAGTCCTTCGTTTTTTCAACAATAGGCTCAAGCTCAATCAAAGCCATTTTTCTTACAACACTGGCTCTGGAAGAAAATTCAAGCACTTTTTTTAAAAAAAGTTTTTTCTTACCCTCATCACTCTGTTCAATTGCAGAAAGATAAATCAACAACGGGTTTTCACTTTTCAATGAAAGGTTATAAGATTGCTCTTTGTTACCTGAAAAGGCATAGCAAAAGTATTTTAATTCTGTATGGTCACCCGCTATTTTTAAAGCATCTTTTAAGCCCCCTGCCCTTGCAAGGCTCAAGGCATAAAGATTTCTATAATAACCATTTAAAGTCATACCTTTAAAATATTTAATCGCCTCTTTATAATTACCAGTTAAGTAATAGGATAGTGCAATAAGAATACCCGCCTTCCCGTTTTTTATATTTTTATTCCTGAAAACCTCAATCGTGTCATTGTACATACCAAGCCTGAAATAAGAATCACCAAGAAAATAAAGAGATTTCCGGACAAGGGAGGAATCTGGGTAATTTATCACAATGTTTTCAAATGATTTTGCAGCCTCTCTATAATTACCCATATCAAGCATCAATTTCCCGTAAACAAAATAAGCATCATCAGTTACAGGGGATGTATTTCCGTACTTTTTCAGAAAATCTGCAAGCATGTTTAATGCCTTTTCCCTGTCTCCTCTGTACAGCGTACACTTGATCCTGTTTAGCAAAGCAATAGAGGAGAAAGGACCTTCCGGGTTTTTCTCTATACACTTGTTGTAAAAAAGAAGTGCATTGTTCAGATCGTTAACTCTGGTAAGGTAGTATTCAGCAAGGTGAAAATAACCAGAGTGACTATCCTGAATAAGGGTGTACTTCCTTAGATATTTAACAGCGTTTGCATAGTCCCTTAAAGCATCATAAACATTAAAAGCAAGATGATAAAATTCCTTATCTTCAATAAAGTTATTTTTCTCAACAACTTTTTTTGAATTCAACAGATCACCTTTTAAAAGAAGTGTTTTAATTGTAAAGTTGACCCTTTCTGCATCCGTTATTTCAGGCAATGGCACAAGTTTTCTGAACAGAGTATAAGCATCTTCAGATCTATTCATTTTCAAAAGAGAATAAACAGCAAAGAAACCGTCTTCCCTGTCATGATTTCTCACAAAGTAAGAGTACGCCTCCCTGTACTTCTTTTTCCCGTAAAGAACAAGGCCAAGATACCTGTTCAAAAGAGGGTTTCTGTACCCTTCTTTCTCAAGTTTACGGAGTATCTTTCCGGCTTTTGAAAACCTTTTGTAATGGTAATAAGAGATAGCAAGTTTTAATCTAACTTTATTGTCAAATTTCAATTTCAAATAAGAGTTGTAATTGTCAATTGCTTCTTTAAAGTTGTCTCTTTTGAAATTCAAATCCCCTTTTAAAAGGTAATACTGACATTTTAAGTCATCAGGGATGGTCTTAAAAGATTTGAAATTGCTCTCTATAAGTTTTAGAAACCTGTCTGCCTGTTTGTAATCATTTTCAAAAAAATAGCCATAGGCATTGAACAGAAGAGCTTTAAAACAAACCTTACTCTGCTCATTTTTACAGTAATTTGATAGAAAAAAATCACTTATACTATGAAGTTTCCCGTAATCCCTCAACGCCATCAAAGTATCAAAATAATAAGAGTACACATCAACTATATTTCTGGAATTGTGATATTTCTCGATAAAGGATTCAATTTTATCCCTTGCGACATTAAAAGCACCGTCTTTTACAAGTCCTCTTATTATCTTAATGTCCGTAATCTCGTCAGCAATTACAAAGTTAAAGAAGAAGAGAGAAATTATTAGAAAACTAATAAGCCTTATATATCTCTTTTTTGAAGTTCTCAATCTGCTGTTTAAAATCATTAGTCAACCTCTCAATATCACTCTGATCATAAATAACATGAGGAGTTATTATAATTATCAACTCACTTTTGTGTTTGGAAACAGACTTGTTCTTAAAAAGGTACTTTATAAGAGGAAGTTTGTTCAAACCTGGTACCTCATTTGAGGTGTCAACCTTGCTTTCCTGAATAAGACCACCAAGCAATACGGATTTCCCATCCGGTACATTTACTATGGTTTTTAAACTCCTGTCTTTTATGGGGGGGTTCTGCCCCTTTTCCGACGGGTTGCCCGGGGTACTGTAGGTTTGATTTATGTCAAGTCTTACCATTCCACCTGAACTTATCGATGGCTTGACCTGCAATTGGATACCTGTTGAAAGGTATTGATACGAGTTTGAGGTGTAAAAGGCGTTGTTACTAACCTGAGTCGCTGCCGGGGTACTTACAGAATATGATTTAACCGATATCTGCTCCCCAACCTTAATGGTGGCTGTCTCATTATCAAGAACAAGCACATGAGGGGTTGAAAGAACATTTGTCCTGCTTTTTATCACACTGGAGTTTAATATTGCATCAAGGGTAAATCTATCAAAGATAAATGTGTAACCACCTGAAAGAGTTGAACCTGTATCAGGTGCGTTAAACAGGAATTGAGGGGTGTGTAAGGTTGGGAAATCACTACCAAGAATGTTCTTATGTGTCAGAGTCCACCCAAGACCGTATGAGAAACTGTTGTCAAGAGACAGGTCAAGTATCATAACCTCGATCAAAACCTCTTTTTTGGGGACATCAAGTTGCTTTAAGGTTTTTTCAATGATTTTATAATCTCTTTTAGTGCACTTGAATATAATTGAATTGTTGGTCTCATCTGTAATCATCTTTAAAGAGCCCTTTAAAACCGGCCTTAACTCTGTTTTCCCGGTTTTTTGAGATGTATAGGACTGATGTTCATCGGCATACAATTCCTTCAAAATTGAAGAAAGGTCTTTCGCATCGGAATTTTCACAGTGGTAAACAAAGATCTGAGCCTCCCCTGTTTCACTTTCTTTTTCAAACTTTTTTGCCCAGTATTTTACTTCATCTATTATTTCCTGAACCGAACTTATACAGAGCAAAGCATTAAGATCCTTTATTGTTAAAAGGTAGTACTTATCTTTGGATAACCCAGGGTAACCCTGCAATATTTTATCAATATTTTCTTTAACCTTTTCTGCATCTGCGTTCTCAAACTTTATAAGAGTTGTTTTCATTTTTTTAAACACATTGATGTCAAAAAGATTTACCATATCAAGTACCCTATTCACATAGGGTTTTTCATCAATAACAACAATGTAGGAAAAAGCAGGATCTTCAATAATTTTACCTGAACTCGACAGAAACTCCTTTGCAATGTTCGCCATGTCTTTTGGGGATATAAAATGAAGGGGTATCACCTGTGCAACATAATCTTCCCCCTTTAAAACGGGAGATGTTACATTGCCATAAATGATCGGCACCATAGCCCTCATGGTCGAATCCTTTGCGATGGTAAAGTACTTTACCCCATCTCTTTCAACCATGGTAACATCGTAAATTGAAAGGAGAAGGTTTAAAAGTTGTTTCAGGTCTTTTTCCTTTACAACAGAGTTTATCTTTATGTTAATACCTTTATCAGGGACAGAGGGGTCAATCACATAATTCCATTTTTCGTAATCCGCAATTACCTTTATAACCTCCCTCAAAGAGGCGTCTTCAAAGTTTAAAACAGGAGCCTCTCCCTCTGGAGTTTTGGTCTTTTCAATCCTTGCTCCCTTTTTGTACGGCCTGGAAACAACCTTTTTAAATCCTTCGGCCTGTCCTATGTCTTCAATGGAAAAATGTGACTTTTCTTTCTCCCCTGAAATAATCGCATTCTGATTATACTTTGGCCTGTGTTTTTTTGAATCATCAAACATCACCACCTTTGGCGGGGTTTGAACCTTTGCACAACCAAAGGTAAAAATAATTAACATAATCAAAAGACACTTCTTCATACCTTCTCCTTAAAAGGGTGTTCTTACACTTCTATTATTTCTTTTATGAGGGGCCGGTCTTACCGGAGCACGCCCTCCTGTAAAGGGATTGGATCTATTACTAAAATTTTTATTTCTTCTTACATGCGGCCTATTTCTCACCGGTACATGTTTCCTTACAGATCTTTTTCTCTGGGGAATTCTGTATTTTCTCTTAACTCTATTTAAAAATTCTTTCCTTGCTCTCTCAACATTTACAGGCCTTCTAATCCTTCCAGAAACGGAAGATCTCTTCGAGTTTTCCCTTATATCCACAACCTTTTTAGAGTCAGATGAATATCGCTTTACATTTGAAGACTTTGTATAACTTCTCATGGTTCTGGAAGATCCTTTTTTCAATTTTACATCAGGTGTCAATTTGTAGCCTGTCGAATCAAAAACAAGAAGTACATACTCAGGGGTTATCTTTTTCAAAAAAGCCCCGCCAAACTTATCACCCTCTTTATGAGGCCTGCTTATCTTTTTCCTTTTCTCTTTGTCATAATAGGTAAAAATGGCCCTTTTGTATTTACCGGCAACCATAATCCCATCAAGAACAGGCATGTTGGCAGGCAACTTTACCTCCTTTTCAGCATCCACCTCATCCCCGCTTTCCTCAACAACTCCTCTATTTTCATCAAACAGATTGGCAGTCTTTATCAATTTTATGTTCTGGGCATAAACAGTTGTGCCCAAAAACAATATTGAAACAAGTGCAATTAACCTCTTCATTTTCCTCCTCCCTGATGAGATGTTTTTCTGGTGCCTGTTATGTTCACTATTCCTTTAACAGATACGGTTGCCTCCAATCCTCTGTAAAATCTAATTATCAATGAATTGGCAAAAATATAATGAGGATCTTTCTCAATATCGTACAGAAAATCTATTATGTCTCCATAGGTTCCCCTGACCGTTATTCTTGCCTTAACAACCTTAAAACCATATTCGTCTTTTGCCCTCTCTTTGTATATCCTTTGAACCGTGAGGTTCCTTTTCTTTGCAAGGTCTGATATTGTCTCCTCAAGAAAAACCTGTGCAAGTTCAACATTTTCCGATTGAATCAGTTTAGAGTCTCCCTTTTCTATTCTATTTCTCAATGCTATAACCTTTTTTGCAAGGTCTTTTGCATGCCTGATCTTTTTTTGAATAACAACAAGGTTTTTTGTTAACTTTCTTTTTCTTAGTTTCAGATCATTGTAGGATTGATACATGGGATACAGTACAAGGTTGAATACAAGCACAAATATCGCAACAAATACAGCAAGCTTTATGGCTCTTTTCTCAGATCTTTTTAACTTCAATTCTTTTAATTTAGTAAACAATCTTCCCCCTGATTATAAAGATTGTGTATTCCCCCGCATCCCTTGAAGATTTCTTTTCAACACTTTTAAAGTACCTTGAACTGTTCAGGGATTTTATAAGTTTAAAAACATCCTTTGCCTTACCGTTTATCTCAAGATCACCTCGCTCATTTATACTGACTCTGGTTAAATATGCATCCTTGGGAACCTTTTTTGTAAGCTCTTCCAGTAAAATAAGCATCTTTTTTTTATTTTTTTCAAGTTGACGGAAGTAATTTGCTTTACCCTGTAATTCATCCACATTTCCAAGCCTTTTTCTCAACTCAATGGCCTGTTTTTTCCTGGCATTAAAATTGTACTGCAAACCTGCAACCTCTCTCTTCAAAGAAAGGTAACTGCTTAAAAATGAAAGTGAATAAATTAAAACTCCCAGAACAACAATCCCGAATAAAGCATACTTCCACCATCTCCTGATCACCTTTCTTTCTTTTGGGGGTAAGTGGTTAACAATGGGAATCACTTTCGTTGCAATAAGAAAATGAAAAGACTCAATAAGGTTTATATCTTCTTTAATGATAACCTTATGCTCTGACTTTTCCATGTCCTGAAAACAACTTCCCATATAGTAAACAGTGATATCATCTTCAATCCTTTCAGAGGATTTGAATCTTTCAACAACCTGCTCTATGCTTACACCCTTTAACTCTCTCACCTTCAAAAAAGCAAGAGGGAAACTGTTTTTGATGTACATAGCATAAATTATGCCATCAATTTTATACACCACAATTCCCTCAAATATGGCGGCATTAATTGCTTCTGCCACCATCAGTACCTGATAGGGTAAAATACCACTTAATTGACGGGAAACACTGTAAAAGTTCTCCTTGTACTTTTTGTAATCATCCATCTTCAGGACACTAATCAAAACCTTTAATTTTCCCTTTTCTTTAATAAAAGCATAATCATACTTTAAAGGGATATCAGATGGCTCTTTCTGGGAGACAAAATCCTTTACCACATCCTCGAGATTCTCCTCTGCAGCGGCAGGGAGTATTAGGGAATACATAACACAATGTTTTGCAGGAATAATCCCGAAAGTATAAAATGTGTCGTCAACCTCATCTTCATCAACTATCCTTATATTACCGTTTAATTCATAGGCGATGTCATGCTCTTCATAGATAATTCTGAAATTCTGTTTAAAAAGGTTTTTTAAAACTTCCATTCTCTAATCTCCAGCAATTTAGGTGGTGTTGACTTAAAACTGTACACCTCAGAAAGTGAGTATTTCAAACTCCCAACCTTTATTTCACCCTTGAAGATAATTATAGATGGTCTTAAATCTATTGTAAAATACTTGTTTAATATATTCATTGTTTCAGGGTCAACTATCTCTCCAACTTCTGTCATGTTTTTAAAGGGCTTTCTTTCCCTCCTCTTTAGAATAACCGTTATAACTGAATCATCTATCCCATAAATCTTAAATGCATCTGGAGAGCATGTGTTTATGTCAAACCTGTTCCCGGTTTTGTACAGAGTAAATATGTTTTTTAAGCCTGGAATACTATCTGTTCCATAATACATTTCAGGAGTGATCCCCTTAATAAGCAACAGCTCTTTCAGCCTGTCTATCGGTTTGTTTTTTGCAAAATAAGGGTAATCAAGGGACTGGTAGTAATTGTCCTCTGCTCCACCAACATTTTCCACATTGTCCCTGTCCTGCCAGTCCTTTATTGAAGAAACTATAGCCATCGCCTCTTCCTCACTTCCCGTATATCTCATAAAAATGCGTTTCAAAACTTCTGGACGAACACTGTTAAAGGATAGTTTTGAAGAAACAGGTATTTCTTCAACTTTTACATTTACTCCGTTCACTTTAAAGGTGTATTTATCGTTATATTTTTCATCCTCCGTTAAATCAGGGATCTTCGGCTTTATAAGGTGGTAGTATATAGCCCTCTGTATGGCGCTGTGAATTGTTATAAAACCCTCTGTTTTCATCTTTATGTAAGCATTGTTCCTAATAGATACCTTTACACGGAGAGAGAGTATTGCGCTTATTACAGAAATTGCTGCAACTATCCAGATTACGATTATAAGTATCGCTCCTTTTTCGTTCCTCATTAAATCTTTTTTATCACATAAGACCACCTGGAGCCCCCTGTTCGTCCTCTTTGTACTTTACATAGGAAAAGGCTGTTATCTCATTACCTGACTTTAATTTAATCTTAACTTTTACAGCAAGCAGAGTTTGAGGTTTATACAGTTTTTTTGTGTACTCATCAACCCAGAAGGATCCTTCTCTCCTTAAATTTGTTTTAACCAGGTATGAAAATTTAATCGAATCCACATCCTTCCACAGGGTCATCTTTACTGGCTCAGGCAATTCAACATCCGGTCTGTCAAAAAAGAATGGTGTTTCTTCCATTACAAGGTTGTTTTCCGAATCAAGGTATATGCGGGTGAAAACCGGAAAGTACGGTATTTTCACAGAATAATAACTTATGAAGAGTATTGAATTTTCTTTCCCGTCAAAATACTTTTCGTAATCCTTTATTGCCTTATACCAGTAAAGTTCATCCAGTTTTTTCGATATAAGTATGTAAAGATTGTTTTCGGCGTAATTTTCCCTTATTCTATTTTCCGCTTTTTTCCAGTTTAAAACAACACCCCTGAATATCTGAAAAATGCTAACAGTGACTATACCTGCAATGAGTATAGCAATTACAAGCTCAATTAATGTAAATCCTCTATTGTTTTCTTCTTTTAAATAGATGATAACCTTCCCCCTGATAAACCACATCACCTGATAACTTTCTCTTAACAGTTATCCTTATTTTTTTTGCCGCAACACTCAGATCCTTCACAGGGTATTCATTAACAAAGTCTGCATCCAGGAAATCAAAAGAGTATATAAACTCATCATCGCTGAATTCAATGTGATCACTTCCTTCGTATTCCCTCGCAGTTATTGGCAATGAATATCGTCTTATAGCCTCGGTAAAGTAGAATTTGAGATTGAAACTGTACTCTGTCGTTGATGAAATCCTTTTTAATGCGTAAATATCCTGAGAAAAGTATCTCAAAACAGCAACAGAGGCAATTGCAAGAATGGCCACAGCAACCATTACCTCAACAAGGGTAAAACCTTTCTGCTTCTTCATTTGCGCTTTACCTCTGTTTCTCCTGTGTAAAGATCTATTGAAAATTCTTTATCAGCAAATACAATACCTGCTGTAAAAAAAGAGACTGGCACTATGGCAATGGATTTCACCTTCTTCCCGTCTATCTCCAATCTCCTTATCCCGCTTACCTGCTTTTCAGGTTGTTTACCATCTATTAAAAGGGCTCCATTATCGTTAACGGAAACAATGGTCGCTTTACCATTGAACCTTGAATTTATCAAAGCCCTTTTAAAAAGCATCTCCAAATACACCTTTTCTTTCTGTTCTTTAATAGATTCCATTCCCCTCTTAAATGATGGATAAACAATAAGACTCATTAAAGCAATAATTGCAAGAACAACTATCAATTCAATCAGGGTAAACCCTTTATTCCTGTTGCCATGAAGTGATGTCAGCATTGTTCCCTTCGCCACCCTCTGCACCATCTGCACCATAACTTATTATGTCGTAATCCCTTCCATCCTGACCGGGGCACCTGTAAACATAATCGTTACCCCATGGATCCTTTGGTACTCCCTTTTTAAGGTAAGGACCCTTCCAGTTTTTAATGTTTTCAGGTTTTTTAACGAGCGCCTGTAAACCCTCTTCAGTAGTCGGATACCTCCCGGTATCAATGTAAAACATATCAAGTGCACTCTCAAAGGCAGAGATCTGATTTTTGGCAGCAGTTCTCCTTGACTCATCAACCCTTTTAAAAAACTTCGGAGCAACAAACCCCGCAAGGAGAGCAATTATTATCATTACCACCATCAACTCAATAAGGGTAAAACCCTTTCTATTGCCTCTCATAGAAACCTCCAATCTTTATTTAAATTAAAAAGGTGCCTCATTTATTGAGAAAATGGCCATAAGCATTGAACCGACTATCAGACCCACTATAACACCCATAATAAGGATCAGTGCCGGCTCAAACAATGAAACAAAAGCCTTTATTGACTTCTTTATACTTTCCTGAAATATCTCCCCCACTTTCAAAAACATACTGCCAAGGGTTCCAGATTCCTCTCCAACCTGAATAAGGTGAACCGCAAGAGGAGGGAATAACCCCGATTTCTTCATAGGGCCTGCCACACCCTCTCCCTTTTTTGCCCCTTTAATAACAGGCTCAAAAGCATCCTTAATAATGGAATTTGAGATTATCTCCTTCACTATGTTCAATGCCTGAATAAGTGGAACAGCACTTGTTATAAGTATTCCTGCAGTTGAGGCAAGCCTTGCCGTTTCAGCTTCAATCACAAGGGTTCTTATTACAGGCAACTTTAAGAGTATCTCATCCCTTTTTCTTTTTCCTTTATCAGTTGAAATCCACCTTTTGTAAAGCATCCACACAACCACAAAAAAACCGAATATTAACCATTTATATGCAATAAAAAAGTGGGAGATATTCATCATAATCTGAGTGGGAACCGGCAGTTCCTGCCCCATTGATTCAAAGATCTCCTGAAATTTCGGTAAAACATACCCAACGAGTATTACAACAGTTAGAATCCCAACCGTTAAAAGCAAAGCAGGGTAAATCAAAGATGAAATAATATAGGATTTCAATTCCTCCTTTTGCCTTAAATACTCAAGCAATTGCTCCATTACAACATCAACCACACCTGCAGATTCACCTGCTTTTATCATGTTCACATATAGTTTTGAAAAGAAGTCCGGGAATTTTTCCATTGCTTCCGCAAGGGATTTGCCCGAATTCACATCTCTCAAAAGGGTGGAAGCAATACTCCTCATTCTCTCAGTTTCAGAGAGTTCAACCATTAAACTTAAACTTCTATCAATCGGAAGGCCTGACCTTAAAAGAACTGACAATTTCTCAGTGAAAAGAAGTATATCAGAAGACTTTATCTTTTTTTTTCTTTTGAAATAGGATCTTAGATCAAGACTTCTTATCCCTTCTGAAGATATGGATTGGCCATCTGAAATAGATAGGGGGATCAATCCCATGCTCCTGATTTTTACTTTAGCATCTTCAACTGATGAGGCATCTATTTCACCCTCTTTTACCTCACCGGTTTTCGTTGAAGCCCTGTAATAATATTTTGCCATATCACTCTTCCTGGGTAACCCTCAATACTTCTTCCGGGGTGGTTATTCCCTGAATAACCTTTAAAAAACCGTCCTCTCTCAGGTTTCTCATACCCATTTTTCTGGCGTAAGCCTTCAATTTTGGTGTATCAGGTTTTTCAAGTATCATCTTTCTAACATTCTCATCTATTAAAAACAATTCAAAAATGGCTATTCTACCAATATACCCCGTGTTGTTACATTCCTTACATCCCATTGCAGAATAGACCTCCGGAAATTCTCCAAGCCTGTCAGGGTCAATCCCAAAATCTCTCAAATGCTCTTTTTTAAAACTTACCTTTTTTCTACAATTTTTACAGACAACCCTTACAAGCCTCTGGGCAAGAACACCTATTAATGTGGAGGATATAAGGTAATCCTCAACACCCATATCAAGCAGTCTTGTTACAGCGCCACATGCATCGTTAGTGTGAAGGGTTGAAAGAACAAGGTGACCTGTCAAGGAAGCCTGAATAGCAATTTCTGCAGTTTCTCTGTCCCTGATCTCACCAACGAGTATTATGTCAGGATCCTGCCTGAGTATTGTTCTCAATCCAGAAGCAAAGGTCAATCCAACATTTGGATTTACATGTATCTGATTAACTCCATCAAGCTGATACTCAACAGGGTCTTCCACAGTGATGATCTTCTTTTCAGGGGAATTCAATCTGTTTAACACTGCATAAAGAGTGGTTGTTTTACCACTTCCAGTAGGTCCGGTAACAAGTATTATCCCGTGAGGCTTTTTTATGAGTTTTTCAAATTGTCTGTATGTGTCAGGGGGAAAACCCAGTTTGCCAAGGTCAAAGAGTTTTATGCTTCCTTTATCAAGTATCCTCATAACAACACTTTCTCCGTAAAGTGTTGGAACTGTGGATACACGGAGGTCAATTTCTTTTCCAAGAACCCTTAAATTTATCCTTCCATCCTGAGGTATCCTCTTTTCAGCAATGTCAAGTTTTGACATTATCTTTATTCTTGAGATAACAGCAGGAGCAATGGCCCTGGGAGGGGTTTCTATGTCGTGAAGAACCCCGTCAATCCTAAACCTTATCCTCAAAACCTTCTCAAATGGCTCAACATGAATATCTGAAGCCTTCATCTCAACTGCCCTTGATATCATCTGATTAACAAGCCTTATAACCGGAGCCTCAGAGGCAAGGTCTTTCAATTGCTCAATATTATCTTCGTCTATCTCGCCGAGAGATGCAGTCTCGTCTATTGCCTGCTCTGGAAAGTAAACCTTCTTCAAAGCATCGATAATCTCAGACTCAATACCGAGATATGGTATAACCTCAACATTTAAAAGCGTTTCCAGAGATGCTATGGTTTCAAAATCAAATGGATCAGCCATTATTACTTCAAGTACCGTTTCATCCCTTTTTAAGGGCAATATGGCTTTCTCCATCAAAAAGTCAATGGAGAGGTCTTCTATTTTATTCAATTTCTCAATTTCCGGGAAATTATCTCCATGTATAGCCTTTATGCCGGTTTGCTCAACGAGTGCCTCAATAAGGTCCTTCTCCGTAATGTAACCAAGGCTCAACAGTATCTTCCCCAATTTCTGTCCATTGTCTTTTTGAAGTATAAGAGCCCTATCTATGTCGGTTTTTTCAACCTTGCCCTTATCAACAAGTATCTCTCCTATCTTTTTCATAACACTCCAGATGACGATTTTTTGTTATCAATAGTTCTTAAAAATCATATCAGGATTAACCATTTTTTTCAAAAAAAAGAAATTCAGAGCAGGATTGAGGTAAGCAGACGGTAAACCAGGGAGTATATTTCAGGGCTAATGGATAGCCTGGGCCCGGCAACATTCAGTACCTCAACATTGTTGCTTTCAATAAATTCAAGTAATATTTCCCTCGCTTCCACCATGGAAACCTTTGAAAGGTCTATGTTAAGAACTGGTTTTCCAATTTTTTTAGCATAATCAATGGTGTACTCTGTCCCTCTTCCGTAAATCCCTCTATGTAAAACCACAGTTCCATCAGAGACTTCAATATTTTTCCTCGTTCTTGAAATGTAATCCCTTCGGGGTAACTCTTTTAGATTAGAATACTTCTCAGGTATTATCCCATCCTCAGCAATCCTTCCTTTAGGGATATAACCACCATACGGAAAAGAAGCATCCATAGCAGCATCAATAGCAGCCCTGTCCGCTCCTGTCTGAGCACCTGAGATTATCTTTTTTAACAAGGATTTCCTCCACGGAAATAAAAAAATGGTGCCCAGGGCGGGATTCGAACCCGCACGCCCAACAGAGCACCACCCCCTCAAGATGGCGTGTCTGCCAATTCCACCACCTGGGCACTAAAATCAAGCGATAAAGATTTTATCTTAATTGACCTTACATTTCAAGTTATTTTTTTTCTTTAGAACTCTGCCCTTTTTTTGAATTTTTCTCTTCTTTAATCACTTTCTTTTCAGATTTCACTTTGTCTTTGCCGTCTTTTACCTTTGTTTCCACACTCCTCGCCCTATCCGTGCTTTGGGTATCAACTTTAACTGCAGCAGATGAGGTACTCTTCTCATTCTGTTTTATTTTGTCCTTTTTCACTTCAACATTACCCTTTTGAGATACAGGGGGCTTTGCCTTTTCATTCTTTTTCAACTCAACAGGCTGGTTAACAGTTACCGAAGGGTTTATTGATTGAAGAATTGATTTCCTTTCCCTGGTCTTTAAGACTGCGAGGGAGAGCGAGGTGACTGCAAAAATAACTGTCAACACCACGGTTGCCTTTGTTAAAAAAGGTGCTGCACCTGTGCCACCAAAAACGCTTTGAGCGCCTCCACCTCCCAATGCAGAGACCACATCTCCTCCACTGCCATCCTGCAAGAGGATAACTATCATTAACAGAATTGACACAATTACATGGATAACTAACACAAATGTGTACAACTTTATACCTCCATACCTATATTAATAATTTTTGCAAACGAATCAGCACTGAGGCTTGCACCCCCTATCAATGCTCCGTCTATATCCTTAACATCAAGGAGTGCCTTTGCATTCTCAGGCTTTACGCTGCCTCCGTAAACAATCCGTATCTCTTCGGCAACTATGGAATTATACAACTCTTTTATTCTTTTGCGAATAAAAAAATGCGCATCACCCGCAATTTCAGGGGTTGCCGTTTTCCCGGTGCCTATTGCCCACACCGGTTCATACGCAATAATGACCTTCTTCGCATCATCGGGGCTGATGTCATTAAATGCCGAATCCATCTGCTCTTTTAATACAGTCTCCGTTTTTTCATCCTCCCTTTCTTTCAATGTTTCTCCCACACACAGTACAGGGGTAAGGTCATGCTTCAATGCAGTCTTCACTTTTTTTGATATCAACTCATTGCTTTCATTGAAGATGTGTCTTCTTTCACTGTGTCCGAGAATAACAAAATCAACATTCAGTTCTTTCAGAAATAGAGGAGAAATTTCTCCGGTAAAAGCCCCTTCCTCCTCAAAGTACATATTCTGGGCTCCTATCAAAACCTTTTTTTCTCTGCACATCTTAACCGCTTCAGGTAAAGATGTAAAAGGAGGGGCAATTGCAACATCAATACTGTCGTAATTATCTATCAATTCAAATAACCTGTTAAAAAAAATTCCCGTTTCTTTTATCCCCTTATTCATCTTCCAGTTTCCAGCAATAAACAATTTTCTCATGGTTAACTCTCCTTTTCTGCAAGCACTTCTATTCCAGGCAATTTTTTACCTGCAAGGTACTCAAGTGAAGCACCACCACCTGTTGATACATGGGAGATCTTATCAAGTACACCAGCCTTTCTGACAGCTGACGCACTATCTCCACCACCCACAACAGAGGTGCACTGACATTCAGCAATGGCACCAGCAATTGCAAAGGTGCCCGCAGAGAATTCTTCAATCTCAAAAATACCCATGGGTCCATTCCAGACCACAGTTTTGCTCTGTTTTATCTTCTCTTTGAACTTAACAATGGTTTCAGGTCCAATGTCAACCCCCAAAAAACCATCCTTTATGCTTTCTCCAAGGCTTATCTCAACAGTACCGTTTTCAACCTTATCTGTTACAACATGGTCAACAGGCAGTATAAAATCAACTCCTTTCTTTTCAGCCTTTTTCATCAAACTTTCAGCGAGTTCAATCATGTCCAGTTCAAGGATTGACTTCCCTATGTCAACCCCTTTCGCTTTAAGAAAGGTATAAGCCATTGCCCCACCAATGAGTATAGCGTCAACTTTATTCAGGAGGTTTTCAATCACAGGTATTTTATCTGAGACCTTTGCACCGCCCAAAATGGCGATATAAGGCCTCTCAGGGTTTGAAAGTACATTTTCAAAGTAATGAACTTCTTTTTCAATCAAAAATCCTGCCACTGGTTTTTCAAAAAGGGTGGGAAGAACATAAACAGATGTGTCTTTTCTATGGCATGTGCCAAAGGCATCGTTCACATAAAGATCAGACAGTTCCCTTAATTTTCTTGCAAACTCAACATCCCCCTTTTTCTCCCCCCTATCAAACCTTAAATTCTCAATCAAAAGCAATTGACCCTCTTTAAGTTCTCTGCTTTTTGTTACAACTTCCTCTCCGATAACCTTTTCACTGTAAAAAATATTATCTCCAAAATCCTTTTTCAGCCTTAAATATACTGGTCTCATCGAGTACTCTTCCTCAAACCCTCTTCCCTCTGGCCTCCCCCTGTGAGATGCGAGCACCACCCTTGCCCCGTGTTCGAGGGCAAAGTTTATGGTTGGAAGAGCACTTACTATTCTGTTGTCATCAGTTACAACTCCATTTTTGACAGGAACATTGAAATCAACCCTTATAAACACCCTTTTGCCTTTAAGTTCAAGATCCTTTATGGTTGCTTTTGCCATTTTCTCCTCACAGACTCATCATGTACCTTATAAGGTCTTTAACCCTTGTTGAGTACCCCATCTCATTGTCGTACCAGGAAAGGACTTTGATCATTGTTCCGTCAATCACCTTCGTAAAGGAAGCATCCACAGTGGAAGATGCCTGAGTACCATTGTAATCAATGGATACGAGTTCCTCTTCAGAGTAAGCAAGTATCCCTTTTAATTTGCCCTGAGAAGCCTCTTTTAAAACCTTTCTAACCTCTTCAGTTGAAGTCTCCTTTTCAACATCAAATACCACATCAACAAGGGAAACATTGGGAGTAGGAACCCTGACTGCAATACCGTCCAGTTTGCCTTTGAGGTGAGGAAGAACAAGACCCACAGCCTTTGCAGCCCCTGTTGTGGTGGGTATCATACTCATTGCAGCAGCCCTGGCCCTTCTTAAATCCTTATGAGGAAGGTCAAGTATCCTCTGATCGTTTGTATATGAATGAACAGTTGTAAGCCATCCCCTTTTAACCTTAAAGTTTTCGTCTATTACCTTCACCACAGGGGCAAGACAGTTGGTGGTGCACGATGCGTTTGAAATCATCCTTATGTCAGGGGTAAGTGTTTCCTCATTTACTCCAAGAACGACTGTATGTACACCCTCTCCTTTTGCAGGGGCTGAAAGTACAACCTTTTTTGCACCCCGTAAAAGGTGTGTTTCAAGGTACTTTTTCTCCCTGAATATTCCAGTTGATTCAAGGACAACATCAACTCCCAAATCTCCCCAGTTTAAAGCATTAAGGTCTCTGATTGCAGTTACCGTGATCTTTTTACCATTAACGATTATTCCATCCTCAACAGCCTTAACCTCTCCATCAAATCTTCCATGCACGGAATCATGTTTCAGAAGATGAGCGAGGGTGAAAGGGTCCATAAGGTCATTGATAGCAACCACCTCTATCCCACAGTCCATGTCTGCATAGATAGCCCTGAAAACACATCTTCCAATCCTTCCAAAACCGTTAATCCCAAGTTTAATTGCCATATCACACCTCTCTTTTTATGTAAAAATTCACTATCATTTAATTATAAACGGAAAAAAAATCTTTATTCAAGGATTATCCTTCTTCTTCCCTCAAGGGCCTTCAACATTGTTATTTCATCCGTGTACCCTATATGCCCCCCTGCCGGTATCCCCAGTGCAATTCTTGAAACCACAACATCGGTATCCTGAAGCAATCTTGCTATGTAAATGGCTGTTGCCTCCCCTGAAACATCAGGGTCAGTTGCTATTATAACCTCCTCTATACCCTCCTTTTTCACCCTTCTCACAAGGAGATCAATCCCAAGATCCTCCGCCCCTATTCCCTCTATCGGTGATATACTTCCATGAAGAATAAAATACAATCCCCTGTACTCACCCACCTTTTCTATTGCAAAAAAATCTTCAGGTTGCTCAACAACACAGAGGGTTTTTCTCTCCCTCAAAGGCGAAGAACAGATATGGCAGATCTCTTCTTCGGAAAAATTCCTGCACAAAGAACAATATTTTACCCTTTCAACCATGTCAATTATGCTTTGAGCGATTTCAAGTGAATCTCTTTTTCTTTTTCTCAACATGGATATAGCAAGCCTTTCAGCAGTTTTTATTCCAATACCCGGAAGTTTTTGAAGATTCTCTATAACCCTTTTTATCGAGGGCGTATAACCTCTCACTGCTCCCCCAGATACTTTAATTGCCTTTTTAAGTCTTCCCTATCTGAATCCTTTGCAATCTCAGATGCAATTGCAATAACCTCTTTATCCCTTATATGCTTTACAAGGTGCAATAATAGTTCAAGTGCATCGTTAGGCTTCCCGGTTTTAGCATAAGAAATAGCAAGGGGAATTGCCATTTCCTTCGGGAAGGCAAAGTATCCTCTCATTGCATAACCATCTTTCAATCCACCTAAATAATCAATGCACTTTTTATAGTCCCCTTTGTTAAAGTACATAATGCCTGCGGTTGCTATCAATTCCTCGTCCGGGTTAAACTTATCCATCAGTTCGAAACCGTACTCAACCAGTTCTTCACTCCTTGAAAGATCCCCCCTCTCAAGGTATATGCTTGCAGCAAGTTTAACAACATCAAGTGAATTTTCAGAAATTACAAGTACTTCCTCAATCAGCTCATCATCCCTGTCAAGCCTTCTTAAAAGCTCCAGATACTCACATAACATTGTTTCGGAAAATTCATTCCCCTTATCTTTAAACAACCTGTAAAAGATTTCAAAGGCTGACTCATAGTCCTCTTTTAACGAAAGATACAAAACCTTTAAATAGGATGTAGCAGGTGAAGATCCCATCTCCATAATCTCTTTTCCTTTTTCAAGTTCACCCCTGTTTATTGCAATTGCCATTTCTTTTAATTTCCGGTTTTTGTCAATCTCATTTTTCACAAACTCTGGATAGTTAACTGAGATAATCTCGTAATACTCATCATCATCAACATCTTCGTACACAAAGTCTCTTTCAGATCCAGTTGTCAATTCAACATTTATCCTTTCAATCTCCTTTATTATACCTTCAGCTTCACCTTTTACAGCCTCATCAATTGCATACTTCAAACAGGTTTCAGCAAAATCACGAGCCTCGTCAAAATCCTGTGCTTCAAAATAAGCCTTTGCAAGTTCAAGGTTTTTACTGGCAAGGCTGATTTTGCACTTCTCAATAAATATTTCTATTTCATCTTTCAAATCTGCATTACATCCTTTCTCAATTGCTTTCTCAAAATTCAAAAGGGCATTGTAATAATCTTCCCTGTCAAACAGCCTTCTTCCTTTATTAAAATAATAACTGGAATCTTTCTCCTTAAACAACCCGAATAGTGACATACCTCACTCCTGCTTTATTTTTCAAATTTTAGTATAATATCTGGAATGGATATTGCAAAATAGTTTTTTAGAAAAAGAAAAGGGAGGGAAACATGAAGATAAAACACATTATTTTTGAATTAATTGCAATTGCTTTCCTGATCCTCAATGTGTCCTGTTCCTCGGACAGTGTTCACATTGACGGTGGGATAGTAATTGGCGGTGATGATGACTTTATCTGCGATATATCAGATGGATTCAGTTTTGTTGGGGCATCCATTAACTCAAGAGGGGAATGGGTTGCCTGTGGAACAGAGGGAATTGCATTCGGCAATGGTTCAAGAAACGACTTCCACATAATATCCCTTTTTACCGGTGACAGAGAAAATGATAAAAGGGTCTCATTAAACGATAATGGCAATTACATAGCCTTATTTGACACAGGAATATATTACGGGGATTTGACCGGTTACCTTTCTCAACTTGATTCAACCCTCCAGGGGCAATATCTGTCTGCAAAAATAAATAATCATGATATATGGATAACTTCCTCGGATCAGGGAGTTTATATAGGAGAAGGAGAGCAGACCCCCGTATTCCTGGACTATGTTGCAAATGAAGGAGAACCAACAGAGGTTGCTTTAAACGATTCAGATGAATTCGTGGTTGTAGGCAGTTTACAGGTAATTTACGGGTATGTTGATGATGATGGCAATGTTAATCTTTATTCAACAGACCCTGTATCGGCTTACTATGACATTCCGGGGGTTGCAATAAATCAATATGGTGATTTTATTGCAACCGGAAGCATTCAGACGATTACTGGCTCTGCTGCACCCCAAAATCCAAAAATAAAATCCGTGATAAGAAAAAATACTCTAAAAATAGACCTATCAGGATTTAAAAACATTGCAATAAAAAAAGATATTGCAAAGAATAACAATGGGTTTAAGGTGAAATACCATTACAAAGCCCTCTTCAGAACACTTAAAACAAGGAAAAAAATAAATTTAAAGGATCATCTTGTTGAATATCACTCAGCAGACATAAACGATTATCAGGATTACATTGCAGGTGGATACAATTACCTGATTGTAAATGGAGACAATTATCCGTCTGTAACAAAAAAGAATGAAATGATTGCAACAGCCATTGACAGGAATGGCAACTGGGTGGCAGCTGGAACATACGGATTGTACTATAACAACTCAAGGATACAGAGGGTAATGAATTCAGGAGATTATCTATCGTTAGCAATGGATGAAAACGGCAATTTTATCTGTGTAACAAGCAAATCGGTTTACACTTACTCTTATCAGAGAGACGAACTGTACGATCAGGGACCTGTTTCAGACATAAACTATCCGGTTGCAGGTGATATAAACAACAATCGCTGGATAGCAGTTGGCAATTACGGAATTTTACTCTGGAATTATTGAGATAAAAAGGGCTTTACCCTTTAAGCAAAACAAGGTTTTCCAAACCCTTTTTGCATTTAAAGTGAAGATAAATGTTAGCCATTATTCTGCCAAGAACAATGGAATAGGCGGCAGCATGTGCGCCTATCATTTCCAGATGGATAAAAACATACATTAAAACCACAATGGCTATAAATTCGACAAGGGTACCGGCGGTAATACCCCCTGTCATTGCAGCGTTAACAAGTATGCTCCTCTGCCATGAGATCAAAATGCTCAGAGCGGGTAAAAGAATCATTATTGATGCGGTTTGAATGGCAAGTGTCAAAAGATCACGGGGAAGACCCGCAACTTTTAAAAAATAGAGGTGTCCTGCAGGAGTTAGCATTATTGATGCCAGCAAAAAAGAAACGATAACAGAAAGCACAAAAACAAATGTCTTCAAAGTTGAAAAGTTTTCATCGTCGTATTTCATCAGGGCCACACCAACCTCCTGAAAAGATAAACCCATACTCCTGAAAATAAAAATAAAAGATGTGACAACCGGTAAAACAGCAAGCGATTCAAGTGCAAGTTTGCCTCTTGCCACAAAAAAGGTAACCACAGGCTGCACTCCGAGAGAGATAAATGATGTCAAAGCAAGTGGAAGATAAAATGACACTATGTACCTGTAATTCAGAGAAAAGGCACTATCAGAGCCATACACATCCCTTCTAATAACCGTGAAAGTAAACAAATAGATAACTATTGACTCCAGAATTACCGCCATTGATAGTGACATTGCCCCTATGTAACACCCTGCCATGTTTACGGTTTCTTTTAAAACAATGGAAACTATCACCACAGTTACTATTCTAAAAACAGTTCCATAGGCAATTAACCGTGTTTTCCCGCTGGCTATAAGTATCCCCTGATAGAACCTTCTGAAACCTATTGCAGCAGGCCATGGGATGAGAATTAATACTGAATTATAAACAAGCATGGACAACCTTTTATCGATCCCCATGAGTTTTTCTGTCAAAAAAGTAAATATTGGTGGAATAAGGATAATAAACATAGTTAGTGTTATGAGAAGGTTCATTAAAAAGGCAAAATTTCTCATCTTTCTGTAAGAGCCTGCATTCTTAACAAGCGCTGTGGATGCGGTCATTAGCATTATAATTGGTGCTTCAGTAATCAAAGCAATAGAGAAAGCTATTCCGTAAGCAGCAAGGTTGTACTTGGGATCTTCAAGCCTTGCTATAACTGCAGTAATATAGGGCCCTTCCAGAGCCATCATCAACCAGGTTAAAGCAACTGGAAACCAGAATTTAAAAATGAAGCCTGCGGTAAGTTCTCCTTTTCTCATATCAATGAAATTACCACATGCTGAAAACAAAACAAAGGACAATGTTCTTGACATTCAGACATTTTTATCCAATAATTTATTTAGGTAGAAATACCTCCTTGCAATCAGGCAGGTTTGACCTGCCATTTTTTTTGGAAGGTAAAATGGAATTGTTTGACAGCCTTTCTCAAATTGAAGAGTCATACCTTAAAGTATTAAACCAGATGAGAAAACAGGATTTCTCAGAGAAAGAACTGGGGTTTGTTCTCAATGTGGTACGCTTCACATCCTCTCCATTGCTGCTTGCATTTATAATTGCCTGCCCCAAATGGTACAACAGAATTGAAATAAAAGAGATGTTATCACACCATGAAATTGTTCCGTCATACTTTCAAAACTATTTGAGAAAGGTGCTCTCAGTAATTGACCTATTCAGGCAGGCAGGGACACTTCAAAACCAAAAAGAAAAAGAGAGGCTTCTTTTAAAAGCAAAACTAATCATTGACTCACTTCAGGAAAATGATAAAGAGTTTCTAAAACAGGTTTTAACAAAGAATTTACAGGTTAAAGGCTGCCCGGAAGAGGATGATGTATTCTTTGCAAGGGTCAATGATATTTATGTTGACTATTTCCTGAAAGAAGAAAGTATTTCCATTGACGAAAAAACTCTTGAAGAAAAGAAACTTAAAGCAAAGACATCCACAGATTCAAAGGAACTTATGGTGCTTGCATTAGACCCAGCAAGAGATGTTTTTGAAACAGCAATAAAAAACAGATACCTTGAAGAAAAACAATTGCTTGAAGTTTTAGACAAAACAGAGAAACCTGAGGTTATAACCTTCATCTTTAACACCCCGAGGTGGTTTTTTAAAGAAAAGGTCAGAGAAAAGATAAAAGAACACCCCAACACACCGGATGCAGTTAAATACTCAATCAAAAAAAGCGAGCAGGTGCTTTTACTTTTTGAAAAACTTTCAAAATTAAAAAGGAATATTTCAGAGAGAAACAAAACAATAGAACAGATAGTGGATGAATTGAAAACCTGTTCAGAACTTGAACTTCAGTACATAACAGTAGGGGTAAAGAGAAAATGGCCTCAATTACTTAACATAATTAAAATTGTTTACAATTTTATGGACCAAAAGGGTCTTTTTGAAAGAGAGACCATAGAAAGAGAGATTGACTTTACAAACAAAATCGAGGAATCCGACATATTTAAACTTATTCAGAGGGCTGCATTTTCAAATGACCCAAAAGAACTTGAGATGCTATTAACTCACAATGATCTCAATGTGTTCAGGAACACAATAGCAAATCCCGGTTTAAAAAGAGAAAATCTATTGCCTTACATACACAACTTTAACAGCAGAAAACTTGTAATCCTTGCAAATTCCCCAAGATGGAACAATGACATCAATATTGTATCCAGAATGCTCCACAACAAAAACCTTCCTGAAAAGTACGGTTTAAAATTTGTCAGACAACTTACAGCCCTTAAAGACCTGCTTGATGTTTTAAGGGATAAAAAGATAACGTCAATTGAGATAAAGAATGTTGCATATTCAACTCTTTTAAAGAAATTCAATTCAATGAGTTTAGAAGAAAGGGCAAAGATTATAATTGATTCTAAGGGAGAAATCTTCAGAGAATTGTGGAGCGTTATATTTGAAGATGAGGAACTTTTAAGAACCCTTCTAACCAGATTTAAACCAGATGAAGAAATAGTTGTTAGAATTGTTCATTCAAGGTTGACCCCCTTATCCATTCTGAATCTTATTATTGACAACAACATCCATCTTGACAACATTGCCGTTGTCATTGAATTCTTCTCAAATCCAAAAGTTACCTCAAGTATGCAGGAAAAATTGATTGAAAAATTGTCCCCTGAAATAAAGGTACATCTTGAAAAAAGAGGGCTTATTTAACTTAAACTCTCTTTAATAACCCTTTTAAAATCCTCAAGGAGATATGGCTTAGGCAACACATTCACGAACCCTCTCTTTCTAAACTCAGCCATTGCAGAAGAATGAGCATAACCACTTGATACAACCACTTTCACATCAGGGTCGATCTCTTTCAACCTTTCCAATGTCTCCTCACCACCCATACCACCTGCTACTGTAAGATCAACAAATACCAGATCAAACCTTTCGCCCTTATCAAAAGCCTCTTTATAAACCTTTATGGCCTCTTCTCCATTTTCAACAGCAATCAAATTGCAGTTTAAAGCAAAGGCAAAATCCTCAGCAACCTCTCTTACATCCGGTTCATCATCCATAAACAAAATCTTCAATGAATAAAAATCAATCTCCTTTTTCCCTTCGCTTTGACCGGCAACAACATACTCACTCTTTTTTTCTTCAGTTACCTCTTCTTTAAACTCAAACCCTTCCTTGACCGGGAGATAGATGTGAAAAATGACACCCCCTTCAGGTTTATTTTCAACGGCAATGTAACCTTCATGTTTTATCACAATAGAATATGCAACTGCAAGGCCAAGGCCACTTCCGTATTTTTTAGTGGTAAAGTAAGGTTCAAATATCCTATCTATTATCTCCTGTGGTATTCCGGGTCCATTGTCCTCTATTGAAATGTGGATATAATTACTAAACTTCTCTTTTAACGGAATGTTATGTTTTCCTCTCTTTTCAAAGGAGAAATTCTCCACCTTTACCCTGACAATAGGTCGATCAATCCCTTTCAAAGCATCCTTGGCATTTACGAAAATGTTTTGAAAAACCTGCTCAAGCTGGGTAACATCTACCTCAAGGGGTAACAGGTTTTCCTCAACATCAATAAAAACCTTTATATTTGAACCAGCAAAATGAAAATCAATTAACCTCTTTAAATATCCTCTAAAATCGACAAGTCTCTGCTTAATTGGGGCACCGCCCTTTGCAAATGTGAGAAGGCGTCGAGCCAGTTTAGTAGCATTGGATAGCGAATTTAATGCTTTTTCAAGAACCGGCTTAACATCTTCCGATGCCTTCAAGCGTGCAAGTTCAATGTTTCCCTGTAAAACCTGGAGCATATTGTTGAAATCATGGGCTATCCCGGCAGCAAGGGTCGCAAGTGATTCAAGCTTCTTCTGCCTTACAATCTCTCTTTTAAACACCTCATGCTCTGTAATATCACTTATAACCACAACTGCTCCAAGAACTCTGTCACCAATTTTTATTGGTGAAGCGGAAACAGCAACATAAATCTTTTCTTCTCTGCCCTTGAAAAGAAACAAATTATCGTTTTGATAACCATTTATAGCCTCTTTAAAAGTTATTGATACCCTCTTTATCTCATTTTCCATGCCATCACTTTCAATATAAAAATTAAGAATTTCAGAACAGCTTTTGCCTATCATTTCACCTTCAGAGCTTCCAAGCAATCTCTCAGAGGCTTTGTTCACCATTTTAACGCTTCCCTTTTCATCCAGAACAATCACTCCCTCCGCAATACTTCTTAAGGTTGCAGCGAGTTTTTCCTTCTCCTCCTTTAATCCCTCCTGATATACTTTTCTGGCTGTAATATCTATTGCTGTCCCAATCGCTTTTTTTTCTCCTCTAAACTCAATGGGAGTTGCCACAAACTCAACCCACCTCGTTTTTCCATCTTTCCTTATAATCCTGAATTCGTAGGATTGCGGAATATCGTCAAAACCTTCAATTCTCTTTAATCCCCTCGTTTTAACCAGATCCCTTTCTTCTGGATGAAACACTTCCCAGAAGTGTGTCTTTAACAACTCCTCCTCCGAATAACCGAGTATTCTGCACATTGCAGGGTTTACATACTCAAAAAACTCTTTATACAAAAAGACAGCAGCCATGGTATTCTCCGTAAACACTCTGAATTTTTCTTCACTTTCCTTCAACATGGTTTCAAGTTTTACCTGGTCATCTATATCAAGAATGAGAGCAATCAAATATCTCTCCCCTTTAATGGTGACAACCTTTAATCTAACAAGAATCCAGAAACTTACCCCCTCATTTGACCTTGCCAGCCATCTAAAGGTAACACTCCCATTTTGAAGTGTCTCTTCAAAAAAGTTCTTCATCTGGTTTTTAGTAAAACTTTCATCGCTAAGGTCCATTGCGTTCATACGCAACAACTTTTCTTCAGAGTAATTGAACATCTTTACAGCACTATCATTCACCTGAAGGATATTTCCATTTAAATCCATTAGAAAAAAACCATCCGGCATCGACTCAAGCAACACCTTTAACTCATAATTTACATCTTTAAGATCTTCCTCTCTTTCTTTAATTGCATTTACCATCTTCTGCACTTCCACCAGTATTTGTTCAAACTCCCTGAAGGCAATATCAGGGTGATCAGGATTTAGAACATAATTCCCATTCCGTATATTTTCTATAACCTTTCCAATTATGTATAAAGGCTTCAATATATAGTTTTTTATTAAAAAATTAACCCCTAAAAGCAAAACAAACGCCAGAACTATCACAAAAATTGACATCAACAGCATAAAGTCGTCTATAAAGTTCTTTATCTCCATCTTTGAATAAACTATCTCAATAGTGCCAATTTTGTTTCCGTTGTAAATAACTGGCACAGAAACAAGGTAAGCCAGACCAGTATTTCTTATCCTGTTAAAACAGGGATTTGCTTCCGAAATAATTACTTTTCCTGAAGAATCGTAAATGGAAACAGAGCACACCAACTCATTCCTCAAGAAAAGTCTGGTATAACGATTAACAGCATCATAATCATAGGACCATAAAGGGTAAGCAACAACATCTGCAAATGTTGATGAGTGACTCTTTACTCTGCTTTTAAAATCAATCTCTTTGGAATGGTATGTGAAAAACAAAAAAACAAATCCACTAATTGTCACCGCTATAAAAATGTGTAACAGATAATAAAGGGTAAATTTATTTAAAATAGAATAAGACCTCTCACTTTTTTTCATAAAAACCCCTTACATTAAATAATACTATCTATCTGTTTTTTTTCAATATCAAACAAGAACCCATGGTTAAAATTGAAAAAAAAAGCATTGTGTGTTAACCTCATTTAAGGAAAAACCTGTTCGGGAGGGGTGATAATGGCTTTAAAACTTTTTGAAAAAGGGTTAAAACATCTCTGGAACAAAGAATACAAGCAGGCAAAGGAAACCTTCGAAAAAGTATTAAAGAAAACAGACAACATTCAAATTGCATCAAGGTGCAAAGCGTACATAAAAATATGCAGCGAAAAAATATCCAGCAACAAAAAAAATTCAATTATCGAAAATGACTATGGTTTTGTTTCCTTTCTTCTAAACAGGGGAGAGTACAATGAGGCAAAAAAGATACTTCAAGATCTCATCAACAAGACAAAAACAAATGAACTACTGGAAACATACACCTTCCTGCTTGCAATCTCAGAGGCGGGAACAAACAATGTTCAAACAGCAAAAGAGCACTTACAAAAAGCAATTGAACTAAACCCAAAGAATTTATACTTTGCCATGAAAGATCCGATTTTAAAGCCAATTGCAGAAAGTCTTAAGAGGTAATTTAATGAAAATAAAATGGCTCATTCTTGCTGCCGGTGAAGGCAAAAGAATGAAATCCTCCCTTCCAAAAGTATTTCATAAAGTGGGTGGTACTCCAATACTTCTCAGAATTTTACAAATATCAGAGTCTTTAAATATAGAAACAGGTGTTGTTCTGGGAAAGAACTTTGAATATGGGGAAAAAGCCCTTAAAGGAGTTAAGACAAAGATATTCAAACAGAGTGCAAGGCTTGGTACCGCCCATGCGGTTATGATCGCAAAAGAATTCTATACAATTCCTGATGATTACACTCTTATATCCCCGGGTGATACTCCCCTCCTAACAGAAAAGGACATAAAAAGATTTATAGATTTTTCATTAGAGAGGAATGCAGATACATCAATCCTTACTTTCAGGACATCAAACCCCGAAGGATATGGAAGGGTATTTGAAAACAACGGGGCATTTGCAAAAATAGTTGAGGAGAAGGATGCAGGGGAAGAAGAAAAAAAGAACAACCTGGTAAATTCAGGCATTTACCTTTTTAAAAATATGGTTCTGCTAAAACACCTGAATGAAGTGAACAACAACAATGCCCAGAAAGAATATTACTTAACAGACCTGCCGTCGATCCTTAAAAAACATGGTTACACTATTGCCGTATTTAAAGCCGGGAATGAAGAAAATTTTTTCGGGGTAAACGATAGAATTCAACTATCACTTTGTGACAACATTGCAATAAAAAGAAACATTGAAAAGGCCATGGAAAATGGAGTAACAATTTACCAGCCTCACACAGTGAGAATTGAAGACAATGTCGAGATAGGTTCAGACACGATAATACACCCTCATGTTGTTATAGAAAGAAACTGCATAATCGGAAAAGGAAACATAATAAAAACAGGTGCCATAATCTCAAACAGTGAAATAGGGGACAACTGCGTTATACATGAATATTCCCACATAGATGGTGCAAAAATATTATCAAACTGCAAAATCGGACCATTTGCAAGGTTAAGGCCTCAAACCGTTATTCACGATCAGGCAAAAGTTGGCAACTTTGTCGAAACAAAGAAAGCAACCCTGCACAGGGGAGTAAAGGCATCCCATCTCACATACCTGGGAGACTGTGAAATCGGGGAAAACACGAATATAGGTGCAGGAACCATCACCTGCAATTACGATGGAGAGAAAAAGCATAGAACAGAAATTGGTGCAAATTGCTTTATTGGAAGTGACACCCAGCTTGTAGCACCTGTTAAAATAGGAGATTTCTCCTACATTGGTGCAGGGTCAACAATAACCCAGGATGTCCCTGAGTGTTCTCTTGCCCTTTCAAGGGTAAAACAGAAAATAATTGCAGGATGGCCTGAAAAGAAAGGTAAGAAATGCAGCAAATAAAAGGTTCACTTGAACTGATGGCACTTGCTGATGCAATGCAATTTATTGCGGCATCGGGAGAAACAGGTGCTTTAAGAATAACCAATTATAAAGAAAGTAAAAAGGTGTACTTTAAAAACGGGAAAATAATAGCAACCGCTTCAGATAATCCGAATGAATATCTGGGACAACTTCTGATTGCACACGGAAAGATAACCGAAAAAGGTTTAAAAGAGGCAATTGAAGCACAGGAAGAAAAAAAGATGATGCTCGGCAAAATACTTGTTGAAGAAGGGATTGTAAAAGAAGCTCAGATGAAGTTTTTTATCAAAACAAAGATTGAGGAATCCATATACGATGCGTTTACATGGGAAGAGGGAGAGTACGAATTTATCCCCGGGGAAGAGATTGAACTTGAAATGCTTGAAGTTGAACTTGATGTAAACCCCATAATTTTAGAAGCTGCAAGAAGGGTTGATGAATGGGCAAGGATCCGATCGATTATACCAACAAGGGACTATATCCCGGTAATAGTTTTTGATGTAATTGTTGAAGCATTACCACTTTCCCCAAACCATGCAAAACTTTTAAGAGCAATAAATGGCAAAAAGTCTGTTGAAAACATTGCAATGGAGTTCAGGTCCCCAGAATTTTATGTATTTAAAAACCTTTTTGAGTGTTATCAAAAAGGCTTTATAAAGTTTAAAAAACCTGAAGAGATAGACCTATCCATGGCAAAAAAGGCTCTCAAAAACAAAATATTGAAACTTATTGAGGATGGCTCGCTAATAAAGGCTCATTCACTGATAGAGGTTTTATCTTACAAGTATAAAGACACCAAGATGTCAAACGACCTGAATCAATTACTGCAGAAAAAGGTTGAGGAGATACTTGGTGACGGCAATAAAGTGCCGAAATTGACCAAGACAATAAACGAGATAGCGGGAATGTCATTCTCCCCGGAAGAGGGTTTTTTAATATCAAGGGTAAATGGCACATGGGATATAAATTCAATAGTAAAGATCTCGCCAATAAAAGAGCACAAAGCGAGGATAATATTTGCAGAACTCTTTTTAAAGGGTATAATCAAGTTTGATGGATAAGAAAGTATCTATTGAAGACCTTGAGTTCGAAAACCCGGTTGAGATCAGGAAGTTCAATAAAGAAAAAAGCAACAAAGGGTGTAACAGGATTTTGCTTCTTTTTGTTTTACTTCTTTTAGTCACATCAACATTCTCATTTTACCGCTATTTTTTAATGAAAAAAAATAATTCAAACTTAAAGCAGGAAGTAAAAAAGTTATCTGAACAACTTAAAGAAAAAGAAAAACAAATTAATGAGATAACCTCAAAACTTTCTGAAATCAAGTCAGCTATTTCAAAAAAGGGAAACAAAAAAACATTGCTAATCTCAAACATCAAACAGTTGAAAAATGAATTAAAAAAACAGAAAATAAAGATAAAAAGATTGCAAACCTCAAATAACAATCTTAAAAAAGAACTTCAAAGGCTTTCCAGAAAAACCAGGGAGCTAAAGGGGAAAAACAGAGAGTTGAAAAATACCATTGCGGTCAAAGAAAAGGAAATCTCGGCACAGAAAAACAAAATAAAGGAACTTGAAAACAGGGTGACACAGATGGAGCAAACATTGTCAAATTTAAGACAAACATTTAACATGGAATCAAGTGCTTCCAAAAAACTTATATCAGAGCTAATAGGAGAACAGAAGAAAAATGAAAAACTTTTGAAAGAAAATCTTAAATTGAAGGAAACTGTTAAAGAATTAAGTAATCGTGTCAAAAGATTAAAAACAGTTGAAGAAGGGGATATGGTCCCATCCTCAGACCTGGTTATCCCTGCAAAGCCCCTGATAAGTGAAAAAGTCAGAGTGAAATCAAAGGGTATATTCTCAAAGGTAAAGGGATTTGTGGTGGTTAATGCCTTAATTGACGAATCCGGAATAGTAAAAAATGCCTATTTCGTATTCACGGATATTCCGGAAAATAAAATTGATAGGGGAACACTTATAAACAAAGCACTCACCATCCTGAAAAAATGGAAGTTTTCTCCACCAATGTACCGGGGAAATATTCCGGTAAAAAACTGGCAACCTGTTATCATGCCTGTTGAAGGGAAATGATCAATCATTTAATACCATGGCGAGGGTCAAAAAATAGATCCTTTCTCCAATCCCTTTCTCTTTTAACCTTTTCGATATAAAGTTAATGGTGCTTCCTGTGGTAAACACATCATCCACAATCAAAATCCTCTCATAATTTCCTTTTGCTCTAACCTCAAAAGATCTCTTAACAATCTTTTTCCTTTCATTCACACTTTTCGTTAAAGAGAGACGTTTTTTAAAAAGTTTCTTTGTGAAAACCAGTCTTTTCAATTCAACTCCACTCAGATTGGAAAGCATTATTGCCATTCTTTTGGGGACACTGTATCCCCTTTTAAAAAAAGAATTAAATGAGGAGGGAACATAGGTTATAACCTGAGGCCTGATTTCATCAAAAAAAGAAAAGATCTGAATTTTAAAAAGATCAATAACCTTCAGATATTCTGGATGGTCTTTAAACTTGATTGAATGAATCAAAGCCTTTCCGCAATCGTTATAAGGAAAAAGAAAAAAACCTCTATCAAAATACACCTTTGAGGAGAAGCACCTTCCACATATATTTGAACCATCAGGAACAGGATTAGAACAAAGATTGCACCTGTTTGAAAAATTCACCTTTATACCGGCCATACAATCATCGCACAGCCCGAACCTGACACTTTCAACAATCCTTTTACAGCAATTACACTCAGGATAAATTATCTTATCAAGCATAGAAAGATTATAGAAGAAAAAGTCTAAATAGAAAAGTCTTATGAAAAAAGGGAATCAAGCTTTTGTTTCAACTTCTTTTTATTTTCCTCTGACCCTTCAAACTTTCTTAAAACAATATCCTTGAACTTCGTGACATCTCCACCGTAAAGGCTCTGGGCAAGGTCAAGAATCGAATTTGCATTTTGCTCGAAAAAAGGGTAGATGGCTATTAGAACCCTGTCTCTTTCCACCCCTTCAATAGACTGGTCTTTCCCCCTTTTAAATTCAAGAAAGTTTGAAATAATGTGCCTGACCTTATACTCAACAGCAACCCTCATGTTTTTTTCAACATCGGCCAGGAGGTTTGATACAAAAGACTCAATGTCTTTTGACCTTTTTATGGTATCATTCCATATAACATTCAAGGCAGCCCCAAAATAGGGACTTATAACATCAACTATTTTAACCTTAAGGTCTTCGGGGAAGTAAAATTTAAAACCCTTCGATTCTTTTGCCTCTTTAAGTTTTGCCCCCTCTTTTAGTCTGTTTAACACAAACTCGTGGAAACTGCAGATTTCATCATTTATACTATTCCTGTTTTTAACAGGCTTTCTCAACTTCTTCAAGGCCTTTCCATCTTTAAAAATATTGCAGATAATTGAATCTGATGCCTTATAGTACTCTGTCTGAATGTGAAAGGTGCTGTTGCCCAGTTTTATGTTATCATTACAGGATATTACCATTGCTCCTCCTGATATTAATTCTACCATAACCAATAAAAATATGAATAATTACCTTAAAATTCTATAAGTAATCTCTTAAAGGGTGGGAAACAAATACCAGTTTCAACAACACCCATCTCAGGAAATCTCAATCTTCTTTCCCCTTCAACTTCAATAAAAAATTTCAAGGTATCGTAATTGCTCAAATGAAATGTATCTCCTTTTATCTCAATTTCATAAACCTGATCAAAGGCAACTGTTGCCGTTTCCTCGATGGGGAAGAAACCTTTTTCATCGGAAAGTTCAAGGGGTATCTTATATCTTCCCTTTTTAAAAGGCAATCTTAATCTAAAAAAATTTTTATCCTGAAAATAAATCAAAACAGAACCCACATCCTGTCTCATCTCAATTAAAAAGTAAACATTTTCAAAATCCTGCCCAAAACAAACCCTTTTTACCTCTGCCTCACCGCCATACATCGCTCCTCCAATGGGCTCAGGGATATAAAGCCCTGCTCCTCTCCATTCAAAAAAATCAGAAAACCTCCCCTCTATCAATGGATAAACAAGGTTTTGAGGCAACACCACATTCGATTTATTCTTTTTCTTAATAGGGGTTAAAAGGAAAAATGGAGGTGATTCGCCAAGGAATCTGTAAACATTTGAAAGGTGTTTTAAAAACAAAACATCAAACATCTCCTGCCCTTTGACCCTGAAATCATCCCCGTACCACCAGAACCAATCGCTTCCCTCTGCTATCATCAACTCCTTTCTGGCCATCTCATAGTTCTCTTTATCAACAGTGGAGGGGTCAAAAGACTCAAAAAAATCTGCAACTTTTTTTAAGTATAACCATGCAGTATTCATCTCTTCGTGGCCTATCCATATTGCAAAGCTGGCATTTATCCAGGAACCCGGCCACACTCTGTCAAGTTTACCTGAGTGCTCCTCTTTCAATTCCAGTGAAAACAGAGAGATTTCAGCAAAATCGCATCTTTGTATTGCATCAAATAAAACCTGTAAAAAATCCTTTCCACAATTATCATAGAATTCCCAGGGGTTTTCTCCGTCAAACACAATGGGGACAAACATGGTTTTATTGCTGGAGTATTCTGATATTCTTTTCAATGTTTGTAAAAAGTCTGAAACAGCCTGTTTAGGCTCCATGTTGTAATAGACAAAACCTATTCTGTCAGAAAGCTCCCTGTCCCT
>JALSOA010000129.1 GCA_026986725.1 Acidobacteriota bacterium | reverse complement strand
AAACATCTAATGGGAAATAAGGAGGTCACATTATACTGTATGGGTCAAAATCGGGGATAAGGGATATATCAGCGGACTTTCTGCCCATAAATGGTAAAACAGCATCCTTAAACAAAGCCCTTAAAAATCGTCTTTGCTGGGATTTAAGAATTATGTGATAGCGGTACTTCCTGTGTATTCTGTATAAAGAAGCCTTAACCGGGCCCATAACTTTAACGAGATTCTTTTTATTTGCATCCTTTATTTTCTCGCCCACACATTCTGCAAATTCCTTAACCCTTTGCTCATTTACTCCCTTTATCTCAATGACAAGCAACTTTGAAAATGGAGGATATCCCGCCTTTTTTCTAAAAATAATCTCTCTTTCATAAAATGAAATGTAATCGTGTGCTTTAACAAACTGGTAAATGTAATGCTCCTTTTTGTATGTCTGGATAATTACATGACCGGGAAGTTCTCTGCCTGCCCTTCCACCAACCTGTAAGAGTAGCGAAAAAGCCCTTTCAGACGATCTGAAATCTGGGAAAGAAACAAGACTATCTGCGTCAACAACAACAGCAAGCCTGAGATAGGGGAAATGATGCCCCTTTGCTATCATTTGCGTACCAACAACGATGTCAATCTCCCTTCTTTTCATTCTACCTGCAAAGGCCTCAAAGGCATGTTTGGTTGAAACGGTATCCCTGTCAATCCTTTCAATCTTTGCCGTGGGGAACAATGCTTTAAGTTTTTGCTCCACCCTTTCAGTTCCGTACCCTATCATTTGAATAAAGTTATCTCCACATTCAGGGCAAACAAAGGGCATCTCCTTGCCAAATCCACAGTAATGGCATTGAAGTGGATAGAAATCTGTTTTTGAATGCACTGTTAGAGAAACAGAGCAATTTGGACACATCTCAATGTACCCACACCTCCTGCACATCAAAAAAGGAGCAAAACCTCTCCGGCTAACAAAAACAAGAACCTGCTCTTTTTTTTCAAGGCTTTCCTTTATCTCCTCTATAGTGGTTTGAGCAAGAATTTCTTTTTTCCCACCAGACCTTTCAAATTCCTTCCTCATATCGACTATTTCAACCTGGGGAAGGTCAAATCCCCCGGCTCTTTTCGGTAAAATATGCAATCGGTACTTCCCACTTCTTGCATTATAAAAACTTTCTATCAGAGGGGTTGCAGACCCTAAAATAACAGGAATTTTAGAAAGATTTGCCCTGAACAAAGCACAGTGCAGGGCATTGTACTTTGGATACCTTTCCTGTTTGTAGGAATGATCATGCTCTTCATCCACTATGATTAGACCAAGGTTTTTAAGGGGCGCAAAAACAGAAGAGCGGGTACCAACCACTATCTTTACTTTACCTGTCAAAACCCTCAACCACTCAGATGTCCTTTCCCCGTAACTTAACCCGGAATGTATTATGGCAATTTCCCTTCCAAACCTGACTTTAAGTCTGGACACAGCGGATGGAGTCAACCCTATCTCAGGTACCATATAGAGAACTGTTTTACCCTGCTCAATGACCAGTTCGGCACACCTTAAATAAACCTCCGTTTTGCCTGAACCGGTCACACCAAAAAGGTAAAAAATACCCTCTGGATTTGATTTAAACCTTTCGATAAAATCTTCTTGATACTGTGTGAGTTTTATAAAATTTTTTATTGAGGGATTTTCCTTAATCAAAGATGGATAATCATAAAAGCACTTTACAAAACCCTTCTCCTCAAGTTTGTTAAAAGGATAATATGAGGAGATCCCAAGTGTGTCTTTTAACTCCGAGATAAGAAAGAAATTAACTCCCTTGCTTTTGTTTAAATACTCAAGTATCCTGAATTGATCAGGTTTGCTTTTCTCAAACTCTTTTAGCAGAGATTCCGGTGGCATTTTAATAAGGGTAACCGACTTCCTCTTAATAGTTTCCATCCCTTTAATCGGATTTGAAATCTCCCTTTTTACCACACCTATCTTTAATAGATTTTTCAGGATATCTGCAACATCTTCCCCGAAAATTCTCTTTAATTCTTTTAAAGTTGCAGGAGACCTTTTCAAAACATCAACAACCCCTTTTTCCTTTTCGGTAAAAAACAGATGTTCTTTAGTTTTGTCAACACAATACCGATACTCAATACTTTTAAAGATCTTGCGAGGAAACGCCAATGAATAGAATACTGCCTGATCCACAAAATAGTAAGAGGATATTCTTTTAATGAACTTCATATAAAAATCTGGTAAAACGGGGAAATCGTCTAACACTCTCTGAATTGAGCGATAGTTCAGGTTAAAATCAACATTATTATCCTTTTCAATTACAACCCCAGCATAATCCTTTCCTTTTACCCTTACAATACAGAAAGAACCGATACATACATCTCTTTCAGAGAAATAGGTATAGGTTTTTTTCAACTCTAAAACAGCAACTTTATAGTATTTCATACACTTACCTTCTGACAACTCTAATTATATGATATAATTTGCCAGTAAAAAGGAGAATGTATGGGTAATAGAAGAAAAGCAAGGGAGTTTGCACTTTTTATGCTTTATGCCCATGATGTGGCAGGGTTAACCCCGGATTACATACTTGAGAATTTCTACAATGAACCGGAAAGAGAAAAAGCCGGGAAAAAGATTAGAGATTATGCAGAAAAACTTTTCAAAAATGTTTTAAGAAATCTTGAACATATTGATAATACAATAGAATCAAAATCCAGACACTGGAAAATATCAAGAATGTCTGCAATTGACAGGAATATTCTTAGAATTGCAACATACGAACTCCTCTTTGAAAAACTTGATCCACCTATAGTTATAAATGAAGCAATAGAAATAGGGAAAAGGTATGGAGACAGCGAGAGCGGGGTTTTTATAAATGGAGTACTTGATGCAATAAACAAAGACACAAAATGAGAATTTTATTTTTGTTTTTTCTGGGAATAAACCTGTTTGCCAATAATATCTCAATTTTTTCAACATTTACATTGTCTGAAAAAAGCAATTGCTTCAGGAACTATAAAAACGCAAACTACTCAATTTCTGTAAATAACAGATCAATCTCTGTGATTGTCACTAACAGTCCATTAAAGGTAAGGGCAAGGTACCCATTCAACTTTAAACAAAAGGAACTGAAAAAAATCATAAAAAACAATCTTGAAAAAAGTGAAAAGTTTAAGGTTTTTTTCCCTCAAATATCAGGGAATAGCAGGGATTATTACACAGTTGTTGATAATATTCTGAATTTCGTTGCAATAAATTTTCATTATTCAACAACAAACAAAAACCCTTTCAATGGAGACTGCAATGTGGCGGCAAATACAACGGTAAAACTGCTAACGCTTGCAGGAATACCAGCAAGAATAAAGTATGTTGTCATAGTAAAAAAAGAAAAGATACTTACGGGAACAAGCCTTCACGCAATCGTGGAAATCTATTACCCTGGAACAGGCTGGCTACTATCGGACCCATTAAAATACCATCATTTTATACCTTCAAACTATGTACTTGTAAACAAAAACTGCAATCTACTTGGGATCAGAATAACACAAATAAAGTCTTTAAAGAAAGAGGCTTTTATTGATATACTTAAAGGGAAAACAGTGATTTATAAAGTCAAAAACCTGTTCAGGTATTTTTAATGAAAAAAGAAAGTGTCTTTCTTGAAGTTAAACAACTAAATGAAAACCTTTACAAAATTTTGAAAATCGTTGAAGGACAGAACGAAACAAACATCACAATTGAAAACCTCAATGAACTGTTCAGAGTATTCCACACATTAAAAGGACTTTTTTTCATGGTAAATATGGAAGAAGCAGGAAAACTTATGCACTCTGCTGAAAAACTGTTAAAGGAAATAAGAAAAGGAAGCGGGAAAATAGAAGAACACATTATAGAGATTCTTCACACTATAAGTAACCTTATCAACCAATACTATGATAAAGGTGAACCGGATAAAGGGGAAGGGGAAAGATTAACTGAACAGATAGAAAACTTACTCTCCACAAAAAAATGGTCAGATGACAATCTTATCAACACCATAGCAATGAAACTCCCTGGGGAGATAAAAGAATCACTGACAGATATTGAATTAAGCAGAATAGGGTTAAATGTAAAAAGTGGCAGGAATATTTACCTCGCAAATATGGCATTTGAGATAGAGCACTTTGAAAAAAACATTAAAGACATAAAAAACAAAATAGCAAAGGAAGGAGAGTTAATAACCTCAATACCCGGAGAATTAAAAGATAACAACAAAAAAATTGAGTTCGGGTTGTTGATAGCCCATGAAAAAAGCGAAAAACATCTCAGAGAAATGTTAAACACAAAAAGAGGGACAATAAAAACCCTTATCATGGGAGAAAAGAAAAAAGAAAAGAATACACCCCCATCTTTCAAAGAGACATTATCACCAATATTAAAAATCCCGTCGGAGAAGATAGAACACTTACTCGGAGATGTCGATGAAATAGACGATGCAAAAAACAGGCTATCAAACAGGGTAAAAGATCTGACCTCAGAATACATCTATGAAAAACTTGAATTTTCTTTTTCAACACTTCAGAAAAAGGTCAACACACTTTACAAAGACATAGTAAATCTAAGGCTTGTTTCTTTATGGCCACTACTTCAACTAATAGAAAACACAATAAGAAGCACGGCATCAATGGTTAATAAAAAGGTAAAACTTGAAATAAAAGGGGCAAGCACAAAGATTGATAGACCAATAATTGATATACTTGTCGAACCAATGATCCACCTTGTCAGGAATGCAATAGATCATGGTATTGAACCCCCTGAAGAGAGAAAACTAAAGGGTAAAAGTGAAACTGGAACCATAAAGATTGAATGCTATCAAAGTGAAAACTCAGTCTTTATAGACCTTTCCGATGATGGAGCCGGTATAGATCTTGAAAAGGTGAAAAAAAGGGCAAAAGAGCTTGGACTCACAAAACTTTACAGTAAATTAACTGAGGAACAATTACTTCAATTTATATTTCACCAGGGCTTCTCCACAAAAAGCGAGGCATCTTATATCTCTGGCAGGGGAGTGGGGCTTGAAACGGTAAAAGGGATCTTAACATCCATAGGAGGAGACATCTATGTGAAAACCGTAAAAGACAAAGGCACCACCTTCACCCTTAAACTTCCCCTTACAACGGCGATCATGCCAATGTTTTTCGTTAATATTGACGATTTCATAGTGTGTTTCCCAGAATTCTCAGTTGAAAAGATAGAAGAATATGAGGAAACAAAAATGAAATTGATTAACGACAAATCATACTATCTGAGTGAAGGGCAACCTATTCCCCTTATTAATCTCCCCCAATTGATAAACAGAATTACCCTTTTCTCAAAACTTTCAATAGTTGTAACAGTAAACTTTGCAAACACAACAGTATGCGTACTTGTGGACGAAATAATAGACCACGATGAAAGAAAAATAATGCCATTCAAGGGCAAGCTGGAAAAAGTACCATTATTTTCGGCAATATGCAGGTACTCCGAAAACAGGATCGGCTATGTACTTGACATGAACCAGTTAATTGACTTTACAAGGAAGAAGTATGAAACAAAACTTAAACTCAGAACTATTGCTTTTTAAAATTGAAGAACAGTTTTTCGCACTTGAAGCAACCTGCATAAAAGAAATCATTGAAAGCCAGGAATTTTTTGACATTCCGCTTGAATGTCAACACATAAAAAAGATCCTGGTTTACAGGGACAATGCCATAGGAGTGCTAAACACAGAGTATTACTTCTCAAAAAAAACATCAAAGGATAACTTCTTCATTATTCTGGAAAATCTTACTGCAATACCTGTGGATGAGTTAGGGGGGATACTTAACTCCAGTTTGTTTGAAAGGGGGAAAAACACATTAAAGGAGAGGTTTATCAAATCTGTTTTCTACACCAACGAACAACCCATTCTACTAATAGATTACGAGGAATTAAAATCCCATGAAGGAAAAACACTTATCATTCCTATTTGAAAACTACATTGCTCTCCTGAACAAACTTACAGGATGTCATGTTTTACCTGATAGAGAAATATCAACAAAAAGAATGGTTAGGTTTTTTGAAAAGACAGGGTTAAACTCAGGCAATATTCCGGAACTTGAAGCCACTTTAAGAAAAAAACCTGAGATCTTCAACATGTTTCTGGAGATATTCATCCCCCTTGAAAGCCATTTTTTTAGAGAAAATGATTACCTTAACCTCGCCATAAAACTTTTGATGGAAAAAAAACTAAAAACCGTACTCTCATTACCCTGTGCAAAGGGAGAAGAGGTTTACTCTTTAAAGATCATTGCATTAGAAAAAGGGGTAAAAGATGTGGAAATTACAGGTATTGATATATCTGAATATGCAATAAAAAAGGCAAAAAAAGGCTTATACCCATCCACCTCTTTAAACAAGATTCCATTAACCCTGAAAGAAAAGTACTTTATTAAAGAAAAAGAGTATTATCTGGTGAAAGACAAACTGAAACATAGGGTTCAATTCTTTCAGGAAAACATACTTACCCTGAATATTGAAAAAATGTATGATATAATTCTATGTCGTAATCTTTTAATGTACTTTAGCGAAAAAACAAGAAGAAAAGCAATTATGAAATTATACGAAGCAATGAAAAAAAATGCTTTTTTAATACCCGGTAAATCAGAGATCCCTCTTTTTGGAAACTTCAATATACTTAAAAGAGAGGAAAAAGGCAAACTCATTTACTTTAAAAAGGTGTAAAATGTCAAAACTACTAATAGTGGAAGACTCTGACATAACGAGGAATGAACTAAAGATAATTGCCATTGAAAGCGGTTTATTTGACCAAGTTTTAACTGCATCAAACGGAGAAGAAGGCATAAAGCAGGTAATAAAAGGGGAACCGGACGCATGTATTTTAGACCTTGAAATGCCAAGAATGGGTGGGTTTACATTTTTAAAATGGGTAATGAAGAATAAACCCATACCTGTTATTATATTCTCCTCATTGTACTCTGATGAAAACATATTCAAAGCCCTTGAACTTGGAGCAATAGACTTTCTTGGCAAAAATGAAAATTACATAACGGGAAACTTTAAAGAAAAGGTAATCGATAAATTAAAGATACTGAAACACTCCAGACCGGGTAAAATGAAAGTGTCAAACCCTGACGAATCAGTACCAGAGGAAAAAAAAGAAAAAAGTATCCATTCAAAATACAAACTGATAGTACTTGGAGCATCAACAGGAGGACCAACCGCAATCCAAAAAATTCTAAAAGATATAGACGGTAAGATCTCCGTCCCCATAATTGTCTGTCAACACATGCCCAAAAACTTTACCCCGCTTTTTGCCGAAAGACTAAACAAAATGATTCTTAATTACACTGTAAAGGAGGCAAAGGACGGAGATTTAATTGAAAACAATGCTATTTTCATCTGTCCTGGAGAATCCCATACCATTGTAAATGGCAAAAAACTAAACATAGTTCCGTCAAAAAAAAGCGACCTTTACTCCCCTTCAATAAACATGGCTCTGGAAACATCTGCCACCTCTTACAGAGAAAACATAATAGGGATAATTCTCACCGGAATGGGGAAGGATGGAATAATGGGGGCAAAAAAGGTGAAAGAACTGGGTGGCATGATCCTGGTTCAATCCCTTGATTCCTGTGTAATAGGAGGAATGCCAGGGGAGATAATAAAAAACAACCTGTACGACCTTATCGTTCCAATAGAAAATTTAGGAGAAAAAATTGTTGAAATATGTAATGAAAAATAAGGTATTACCATCACTACCATTGATCTTTTTATTTCTAACATTAAAGGCAGAAATTATTGAAAAAAGGGATGTAATAAACCTTTATATCAATAACGGAAACTCAACCCACTTTGAAGGAGCGGTAACCTATGTTAACGATGGAGACACCATCGAGGTTAAAAGAAATGACACGGGACAAACGGTTAAAATAAGGCTCCTTGGGATTAACACCCCAGAAGAAAGACACCAGGACGAAAGCGGACACTGGATCTATGACCCTGAACCCTATGCAGTGGAAGCATTCAATTACACATACAACCTTGTTTACAACAAAACTGTTACCATCTACACAGCATCTGATCAGACTTATCAAACAGACCCTTACGGCAGGATACTGGGAGTGGTCGTTTCAGGCAAAAGGGTTCTCAACATTGAACTTTTGCGCGAAGGCCTTGCAAAAAGGTTGTTTTACAATGAAAACCCAATAATAAAATTTGAACAATGGGTGAAGGCAGAGGGCTCTGCAAGAAAGAGAAGAATAAACTTATGGTCACATTACCATCAAAACAGAATCGTAATAACAGAGGTCTATCCTGATCCACCTGGAAATGAAACCGGCACAGGCGAAGAGTTTATTGAGATAAAAAACTTCGGGAAAAAACCGGTAAACCTTAAAAACTGGCTTTTTATGATGGACAGAGATACCCATTACAGACAATTAACATTAAACGATTTTATATTGAACCCCGGTGAGGTATGTGTTGTTAGCACTGTTGACGAACAAACATTCAGAAACCTTTTTCCCTCAATGCCATCAAATGCAAAATACCTGAAAAGCGAAGATGAGTTTTACTTTAGCAACAACCCTCACCCTGTTGAACAGCGGATATTCTACCTTGTAACCCCTGAAAAATATATTGAAGAAGTTTTAACTTTTAGCCTTGACTGGTTTGATGGGGTAAGAAACGGAGGGAAAAGCCTTCACAGAGCAAACTTCAGGGAAATTGAATACGGCAGTATAGATGCAAACAGCCCCGACAAAAGTCTTTTCTATGCAGACAACCCTGACCCCGGAGTGGTGCAATAGATGATATTAAAAAAAGAAATTTTCCTGATATAATTAGCCTGATAGGGGGAAAAATTGTTTGTTGGCAAAGTTAGCGGAACAGTGGTTGCAACAAGAAAAGATCCAAAACTGTTCGGGAAAAAACTGCTAATTGTTATACCTGTTGACAGAGAATTAAAAGAAAAAAACGATTACCTTGTAGCCGTTGACACAGTCAGTGCAGGCTTCAAAGAGTATGTCCTTGTTGTGCAGGGAAGTTCTGCAAGAATGGCAGAAGGAATGAAAGACTGCCCTGTTGACTCTGCAATTATTGGAATTGTGGATTCATTTGTAATTGACGGAAAGGAAATAAAATGAATTTAATAGAAAAAGTGAAACATGCTGGCATTGTTGGAGCGGGAGGAGCAGGTTTTCCCACCTATGTTAAACTTCAATCCAGACCTGAAATTTATATATGCAATGCGGCAGAGTGTGAGCCTTTGCTTTACACAGATTACTATGTCATCAAACACCATATAAACGATGTTATAAAGGGTTTGAAGTTAGCAATAGAGTTTACGGGGGCAAAAAAAGGCTTCTTTGCAATAAAAAAGAAAAGAAAAGAGTTGTTCCCCCTGATTGAGGAAGCAATAAAAAGTGAAAATGCCGAAAGCAAAATATCGCTTTTTGAACTTGGAGACTACTACCCTGCAGGGGACGAGCAATCTCTTGTCCATGACATAACCGGGAGGATTGTTCCCCAAAACGGCATTCCGATAGATGTTGGTGTTGTTGTAAACAATGCACTAACACTGGCACAGATAGCGTGGGCTAAAGAAAAAAACGAACCTGTTTATAAAAGGTTTGTATCTGTTGTCGGAGAGGTTGAAAATCCATTCGTTGCAATTGTAAACATTGGAACCCCTTTCAAAGCCTTAATTGATCACGCAAAGCCAAAAAGCGGCACTGTGTTGATTGAAGGCGGGGTGATGATGGGCAATGTTAAATCCCCCGAAGATGTTATCACAAAAACAACAGGGGCACTTGTATTCCTTGAAGAAAACAACCCTGCAGTAAGGGAAAAAACAGCAAGTTTTGAATCTGTCACAAGGTTTTCAAAAGCAGCATGCTGTCAATGCACAGAATGTACAGTCCTTTGTCCAAGACACAACTTAGGTCACAAAATAGAGCCCCATATGATTATGAGAACCTTAAACTATGGTCTTGATTCTTCATCATATATAGCGCAGGCTGCCTTCCTCTGTTGTCAGTGCGGGGTATGCTCAATGTTTGCATGCCCTTTCGGATTATCTCCAAAAAGGATTTACGCTTATTTTAGAAAAAGGCTGAAAGAGTACAACATACCTGCTGAACAACACAAAGCAGACCCATTCAATGAAGAAAAGAAGGTTCCCACAAAAAGGTTGATGGCAAGGCTATCAATACTCCACCTTGAGAGAAAACCTGAATTTATTGGGGAATTTGGCTATAATGGTGAACTGACAATACCGTTAAAACAGCACATAGGAGCGCCGGGAAAGCCGATTGTAAAAGAGGGAGATAAAGTGAAAAAGGGTCAACAAATTTCAAAGTGTGAAGAAAAATCACTGTGCGTACCTGTTCATTCTCCGATTAACGGTATTGTGAAGAAAGTAACCAATAACTTTGTTATAATAGGAAGTTGATATGAACAATGCAATAGGAATGATTGAGTTAAACAGTATAGCAAGGGGCTTTCAGGTTTGCGACAGGGTTTTAAAAACAGCAAAAGTAAAACTTGTAACCTCTCAAACAATATGCCCTGGAAAGTACATTGTATTTGTAAACGGTGAAGTTGCGGAGGTTGAAACCGCAATAAACAATGGGGTTGAAGAGGGAGAAAGGTATGTTGTTGACTCCCTTGTAATACCAAATGTCCACCCTGATGTTTTTCCAGCGCTTTACTCAACAAAAACAGTATCAGGGGTTGAAGCCCTCGGTGTAATTGAGACATTTTCAGTTGTTTCATCCATCTATGCAGCAGATGCAGCGGTGAAAACCGCCTCTGTTGAACTTATCGAAATAAGAATGGCCATGGGGCTTGGAGGAAAAGCCTTTACAGTGTTTACAGGAAGCGTTGCAGATGTTGAGGCATCGGTGAAAAGCGGTGTGTCTGCAATAAAAGACAAAGCAATGCTTGTCTCAACCACAGTTATCCCGTCCCCCCACCCTGACCTGAAACTGGAAATTCTGTAATTAAAATCAACCCGATCCTGTACCGATAAAAAAACAAAAAATGTGAAAAAAATCTTTTATTTTTGTGAATTTTGTTATAAACTATTCTGCGAATGGATAGTTGGAGGTTGTTAATGAAAAAAACAATTGCAGTGGTAATGTTGATGATCACAGTCAATTTATTTGCAACAAACGGGGATAATATGATCGGTGTAACCCCGTCATCAAGTGCGTTAGGCGGAACAGGTGTGGGAGCAGGTGTGGGAGCAACGGATCAAATATTCAGGAACCCGGCCTTTTTAATAAACTATCAGGGATTCAACATGAGCTTTGGAGCGGTTTTATTCTTTCCTGAAGTAAAAGGTAGATATTACGATATACAACATGGTGACTCAGGAATGATAAAAAGCAAGGCCGATACATTTATGGTACCTGAAATAGGCATCACATACCAGATAAATGAAAAACTCGCCTTCGGACTTGGAGCATTCGGGGTATCAGGCATGGGTGTTGATTACAGAAACAGAGATCCGAGACTTTCCAACATGAACACAAACTTTCAGTTTATGAGAACGATCGCTGCACTTTCGTATAAAATAAACGAAAACTGGTCAATCGGCGCTGGTATTGACCTTGCCTGGGGCTCCCTTGACATTGGTACATACTTTCAGGATGTGAATTCAGGCACACCCTATGAAGCGGGTGGTGGAGTGTCACAATCATTTGGATGCGGGGGACAGTTTGGCATAGCATTTCAAAAGGAAAACATATCTATTGGTATTTTATATCAGACATCCATACCAATGAATTACGACGATGTTCTTGATACAAACAACGACGGGGTTTTTGAGAAAATGAAACTTGAACAGCCAGACGAACTCGCTGGAGGCTTTGGTTACACACTTGAAAACTGGAGAATACTTTTCGACATCAGATGGATAGGCTGGGAAAAGACTGACGGTTACGGGGACTTTAACTGGAAAGACCAGACAGTTTACGCATTGGGGGTTGAGTATTCTCTTAATAGCAAAACCATATTAAAACTCGGTTACAACTATGCAAAAACCCCTATCAGAAGCAAAGAAAACACAGATGTTTTGAACCATAACAACCATATCCCTGAACTTGCCTCGTCTTTTTCCAATTTTGCAGTTGACTGGTTTAATCTAATTGGTTTTCCTGCAATCTCTGAGTCTCATTATTCTCTGGGTATCACCTACAGATTTAATAAAACATTTGGGATTGATTTTGGATTTGTGTACTCCCCAGCAAAAAGGATTAAGGTAATTGCTGTGAACAACATTGCAGAGGTTGAAGCATCAAACAAACAATATTCTTTTGCATTTGGTCTTAAATGGCATTTTTAAGACCATATCCCCTCCCACTTTAATATAAGGCCGGTTATCACCGGCCTCTTTTTTTTAATCTCCAACCTTACACTCAACAACCCTTTCTCCAAAAACCGTTAAAACAGGAGTACCTTTCAACTTTAATCCATTAAAGGGGGTATTTCTTGCCTTAGATTTAAAATAGAAAGAATTTATTGTAACCTCCCTGTCCGGGTCAAAAACAGTGAGGTCCGCCTTCTTACCTTCCCCAATCCTTTCATTATCAATTTTTACTATCTTTGCCGGATTTATTGACATTAACTCAACGATCCTCTCAATTGATACACAATGCTTGTGGTACAAAAGGTCTAAAATTACAGGAATTGCCGTCTCAAACCCTATAATTCCAAATGCGGCAATATCAATTTCACAATTTTTGAATTCATTAGGATGAGGGGCATGGTCTGTTGCAATTGCATCTATTGTTCCATCCTTTATCCCCTCAATCAAAGCAAGTCTATCCCTTTCATCCCTTAACGGTGGTTTCATTATGTAATTTGTGTTAAATGTTTCAAGGTACGAATCATTTAAAAACAGGTGATGGGGTGTGACCTCACATGTTACTTTCTCTCCCCTGCTCTTTGCATCCCTTACAAGATTCAAACTGAATTCGGTTGATAGATGCTGAATGTGAAGCCATCCTTTAACATAAGAATTTATGATTATATCCCTCGCAACGATTATGTCTTCTGCAATGGAAGGCATACCCTTTAATCCCAACTTTGTTGAATAAAAACCTTCATTCATAACGGCCTTCTTGGTAAGAGTCAAATCCTCAGCATGTTCCATTAAAGGAATACCAAAGGGAATACAGTATTCAAGTGCTTTTTTTACGAGGTCAGAAGTAGCAACGGGGCTTCCATCATCTGACACCCCGACTATTCCCTTTTCAACCATCTCTCCTATTGATGCAAGCTCTTTACCCTCTCTGTTTTTGCTTACAGCACCAACAGGTAAAACTTTAGCAAAACCCGCACTTTTTGCTTTATCAAGGACAAGGGAAATTATTGCAGCATTGTCCATACAGGGGGAAGTGTTCGGCATTGCACAGATATGAGTGAATCCGCCATTCATTGCTGACATTGTGGCTGTTTCAATAGTTTCCGCCCTTTCTCCCCCTGGTTCTCTTAAATGAGCATGAAGATCAACAAAGCCGGGAGCAACCACACAACCCTTAACATCGTACACTGCATCTGCCTCATTTTCATCTATTGATTCTGAAATCATTACAATATACCCGTCTTCAACAAGAACATCAAGTTTTTTGTTCAAACCCTCTGAAGGGTCAATTACCTGTCCATTTTTAATTAGAAATTTCATTTATTCTCCCTCCCGCAAGCAAAAATAACACAGCCATTCTTACATAGATACCGTTACTGACCTGCTCAAGAATCACAGAGCGATTAGAATCAGCAACCTCAGAATTTATCTCAACCCCTCTGTTAATGGGACCGGGGTGCATAACAATTGCCCCCTTTTTCAATGTTCTCATTCTTTTTCTGGTTAAACCATAAAGCATGTTGAACTCCTGCAAAGAGGGGAAAAAACTTTCAACCATCCTCTCTCTTTGAATCCTCAACATCATAACAACATCAGCATCTTTAATTGCACGATCAAAATCAAAATCAACATTAACACCAAGATTTTCAATATCCCTGGGTATCAGAGTCGGTGGCCCCGAAAGTGTTATCCTGTTTCCCATCTTTTTCAAAAGCCAGATATTTGATCGAACAACCCTGGAATGTTTTATGTCTCCTGCTATTACTATACTTAAATTCTCAAGTGTACCAAGTGTTTCTCTTATTGTGTAAGCATCAAGCAAAGCCTGGGTTGGATGTTCATGTGCTCCGTCTCCCGCATTGACAACAGAAGCATTTATATTATCTGCAAGGAATCTTGCAGAACCTGGAGAGGAGTGCCTTATAACAACGATATGAGGTTCCATTGATTCAAGGGTTTTAATTGTATCGTAAAATGATTCTCCCTTTGAAAGTGAACTAGCTGAGGCAGAAAAGTTAAGTGTATCTGCTCCCAATCTCTTCTCGGCTATTTCAAAAGAGGACTTTGTTCTTGTTGAATTCTCCATGAACAGGTTTAAAATAAGTTTCCCCTTCAACGCAGGAAACTTTTTGTTGGTACCCTTACAGATGCCTTTAAAAATCTTTGCAGTATCAAGAATCTGAATAATATCCTCTTTTGAAAGAGGCTCAATACCAAGTAAATGCCTGTGATTAAAGTTTTTCATTTCTCACCTCAAATGCTCTTTTTCAATACAACCATATCCTTACCGTCCTCTTCCACCATATACACCTGGACCATTTCATCCTTTGATGTTGGAATATTCTTGCCCACTATGTCAGCCCTTATAGGCAATTCTCTGTGACCTCTGTCAACAAGTACGGCAAGTTTAATGTATCTTGGCCTTCCAAAGTCAAGTATCCCCTCTATTGCGGCCCTCACTGTTCTCCCCGTGTAAAGAACATCATCAATTAAAACAACCTTTTTGTCTGTAACCGGAAAAGGGATTTCAGTTTCTTTCAAGTAAGCATTTGCAACATTTGTAATCAGGTCGTCCCGATAAAGGGTTATGTCAAGTAATCCAACCGGGACCTCAACACCTTCAAACTGCTTAATGTAACCTGCAATCCTCTTTGCAATATGATCTCCTCTTGTCCTTATCCCTATCAGCAAAAGATCCTCCGTGCCTTTTGTTGCCTCAAGTATCTCATGGGTCATTCTTTTGATAGTTCTCTCCATGGTCAGTGAGTCCATAATAATCTTTTCTTTCTGCATATCTTCCCCCATAAAAAAAAGGCTGATCTTTCAGCCTTAAAAATAATCCCCGAATTTTAGAATGCTTGAATATTCCTTACTCATCCCTCACCTCTTACCGGCATCACTGTACCGGTTTAAAGAGTTAATTTATTGTACACCCTAATCAATTAAAAGGCAAACAAAATAATAAAACTGTTACTGAAACGATAGGCATTGACAAAAAGATTTTTAAAATGTATATTTTAATAAGAGATAACCATGCCGTGAGAGTAAAAACAGGAGGTGAGATGTTTAAATACCCGCATAAGTATAAATTACCAAATGGAGAGGAATTAACCATTGATCTGCTAAAAAGCGATCAGTACAAAGAGTACTTTGATTTTCTAAACAGATTAACTGACGATGACAAACTGTACCTGAAATACGATGTTACAAACATAGGTTTTGTGGAAGAGAGGGTAAAGGCCATTGATAGGGGTAATAGAATTTCAATTGTTGCCTGGAACAGCAAAAACAGGATTGTTGGTTCCTCCACCCTTTACTGGACAAACTTTGGGTGGAAATCACACATTGGCAAATTGAGAATTATAGTCGACCCCAATTACAGAAAACTTGGTTTATCAAAGTACCTTGCTCAGTTGATATTCTTTAAAACACAGGAAATCAGAAGTATTGATCTTGTTGAGGCAGAGGTTATGGAAGAACAGAAAGCAGCCATTCACATCCTTGAATCTCTCGGTTTCAAAAAGGCTGCAACCCTGCCAAATTACATAGTGGACACAAAAGGGAAAAAACATAATCTGATTATAATGGTTGCTGACCTTGAAGAGTTGATAGACAGGTTTGAGAACATGGTCTGGGATGAGGAGTTCAAGGGAGGTTAATATCGAGAAAAGCGGCATGGTTGTCTCATGTTTTCACTTTAAGCTATCAAGAAAAGACTTTAATTCCTGTGTTTTAACAGATTTGAATGCTTCAATAACTTCAGGATAAAATTTTGTGCCTGAAAGTGAGATTATTTCCCTTTTGGCAGTATCAAGGGATTTTGGTTTCTTGTACTTTCTGTTTGAGGTTGTCATTGCCTCAAATGAATCGGCAAGGGAAATTATGTTTGCTTCCACAGAAACATTCCTGATCCCTTCCGGGTACCCTTTACCATCAGGGCTTTCGTGGTGCTGATAAATTACCCTTGCTATAGATTTAAAATTCAACTCCTCAAGTATCTCTTTACCAAAAAGCACATGGTTAATAAGATAATCTATTTCGTATTCCTCAAGCTTGTTTATCTTGTTTATCAACAACCAGGGAATCTTTACTTTTCCAATATCATGAACATACCCTGCAAGGTATATAGATTGCACATCAATGTAGCTCTTCATGTAAGGGAACAAGGTAACCAATTTGTTTGCAACAAGATAACTCAAGGCAGCCACTTTAGCGGAGTGGTTCTTTCCAGTGTACCAGTCCTTTTCTTCAAGGAAATTTATAAACTGTTTCAACAAAGAATTTCCCTTCATGTAAAATTCACTCGTCTGCTTTCTCAAAATTGGATCCGACCTTGAAAACTCCCTTGCAATAGTCAGAAACTGATCTATAACATCAAGTTCATCGTAAACATCAGAGACATTGAAAGAAGCCCTGTACGCAAGTTTTATCTGTTTGTACGCTTCTGAAAATTCTCCTTTTTGAGAATAAAAAAAAGCCTTTGCCTGGTAATAAACATAACTGTACCTATGGAAAGCCCGTTTCCTGCCCATAATAATGTTATATGCAGATGCGAGAGCCTTCTGTGCATTCGGGAAACTGTGGGTTTTCGAATAAAGGACGGATAATTCACAGAAATAGAAAAAATCAATTGCTTTGCTGTTTACAGACTTTACTTTTTCTAAAAGATCTTTAATTGAATCAAAATACATCTTCCTTTTTTCTGAGCCATGCTTTTCCGATTCAGCAAGGAGCATTGCCGACCTGTTTGTTACTCTTATCAAAATTCCAATAAGATGATGTTTTGGTTGAAAAGAAAATACCTTATGGGATGTATCAAAGGTTAAAACATTGTCAATAAACCTTTTGCCATTTAAATAGGCCGAAAGATAGTTACCTTTTGAGTAATCAAGAATTATCCGTGCAACCGCAAGCCATCTGTAAGCAACTTCCCTATCTATCTCCTTTAAACTGGTTGTTTGTTCAAGGTAGAAAGATGACAGGTCAAAATCCCTTGCAAGTGAATAGAGAAAAGTAAGAGAAGAAAGTACAATTGATCTCTCTTTTTCAGTTAGTTGTCCCCCTTTCTCATTATTCACCATCCTGGCAAGTTTTATTGCTGACAGAAAATCCCCTGCAAGGTAAAAATCGCTTATAAATTTTACAAATAAATCCACATCAAACTTACCCTTTTTCAAAGACCTCACAATGTGTTTAAAGCAATTTTCAACAATAAACGGTGCTTTATAAGAGTAAAGTTCAAAATCCTTTTTTGAAAGGGTTTTAATATTACTGGATTTTCCAAGTTTTATTTTTTTCATACTTAAAACTTAAATCCTAAATAGAAAAAAGCAAGTATTTTATTCCTTTTCGCGTACAATGAAAGCCCCCAGATTCCTCAACTTCTCCTCAAACCTCTCATACCCCCTGTCAAGATGATATATCCTGTGAACCCTTGTCTCTCCCTTTGCGAAAAGACCGGCAAGAACCAGGGAAGCGCTTGCCCTAAGATCAGTAGCCATAACATCAGCCCCGCTCAACATATTCCCACCATTTACAATTGCCATATTCCCCTCAAGTTTTATATCTGCCCCAAGCCTTTTTAGCTCCTGAACATGCTGAAATCTGTTTTCAAAAATGTTCTCCTTTATGTAAGATGTCCCTTTAGCCTTCAACATTAAAACCATAAATTGTGCCTGCAAATCTGTTGGAAATCCTGGATAAGGGGCTGTTTCAATATTAACCGGGAGCAATTTATCTTGCCCCTGAACCACAATGGTGTTTCTCTTTACCTCTATTTTCCCTCCAGCCTCAACAACCTTTGAAAGGAAAAAATCAAGGTGTTCAGAAATAGCACCTTCAATTAAAACTTTTTCTCCTGAGACAAGGGCTGCAACCACAAATGTTCCCGTTTCAATTCTGTCTGGAATAACGGAGTATTCAACCTTTTCAAGGGTGGTTACTCCCCTTATTCTGATTGTATCAGTTCCAATTCCTTCAATCTCTGCACCCATTTTTTTAAGACAGTTGCAAAGATCCTGGACCTCTGGCTCTGTCGCTGCATTTTTAATCACAGTTTCTCCATCTGCCAGTACAGAGGCCATAACCACGTTTTCAGTTCCAGTGACAGTTTTTCTGTCAAAATGTATCAAAGTCCCCTTTAACCTTTGCCCTTTTAAAACAGAGTAACCCTCTTTTACTGAATACCTGGCCCCCAATTTTTTAAAAGAATCTATGTGCATGTCTATTGGACGGGCACCTATTGCACACCCACCAGGAGTGTAAACATAGGCCCTGTTAAACCTTGCAAGCAATGGCCCCATCAAAAGAACAGACGCCCTCATTTTTCTGATTATGTCGTATGGCACCTTTCGAGGTTTCGCACCTGTTGAATCTATATCAACAGTGTGATTTTCCTTATCAAAAAAACACCTTACTCCAAGCAATTCAAGGGCTTTAAGCATTGTTCTGATATCAGCCACATCAGGAACATTCCGCAAAAATAGTCCGTTTTCCGAAAGAATTGAGGAGGCAAGAAGTGGCAATGCAGCATTTTTTGCCCCTGATATTTTTACTCTTCCATTTAGCCTGTTTCCCCCTTGTATCAGGAAACGCTCAAGCACCTTCTATCACCCCCGCCCTGTAATGACCATTTAAATCTTTCAAAAAAAAGTAACTGTTTCCCGGAAACAATGATTTTATTATACCCTCAATTATTTCTTTTTGATTATAGCCCATCTCAAAAACCATATAGCCGTCTTTTTTCAACACCTTTTTTGCCTGAACAAGCAGATCGTATGTGAATTCAAAACCCTCTTCACCACCAAAAAGAGCAGAATAAGGCTCGTTCAACACCTCTTTCTCCAGTATGTTTTCCTCTTTGAAACCAATGTAAGGCGGGTTTGCAACGATGATATCAAAACTTTCAGGTTTAAATGCCTCCAGTTTATCAGCAACCATAAAAAACACATTCTTTGCTGAGTGATAAGCAGAGTTTTTATATCCAGTTAAAACCGCAAATTTTGATATATCTGTGGCAATAATGCTTGCTTCTTTCATTTGTAAACCAAGAGAAATTGCTATGTTTCCACATCCAGTGCAGCAATCAAGAACAGTACCCTTGAAGTCACTCAATTCCCTTTTCAATATGTATTCAACAAGGATCTCGGTTTCAGGCCTTGGTATTAAAACATGCTGGTTAACAGCAAACCTCAACCCATAAAAGTAAGCAAAACCTGTAATGTATGAGTATGGAACACCAAGGGCCCTTCTGGAAACAAAATCCTTTAATCTGTTTTCCATCTCTTCAGTAAATTCAAAATCCCCTGCAATAATTCTGGATAAAGGGATATTAAAAACATCTGAGAGAAACCTTTGAATCTCAATAAGTGCGTTGTTAACCCCACAATCAGATAGTATGTTGGAAAACTCAATCAGCACATTTTTCATAAAGGTTAACTTTCCTGAAGACTTTTCAACGCCTCTGCTTGATAATAAGCAATCAGGGCATCTATCATTTCGTCTATCTCACCGTCCAGAAATTGCTGGAGCTGATATATAGTTTTACCAATTCTGTGGTCAGTAACCCTGCTTTGAGGAAAGTTATAGGTTCTGATTTTCTCACTTCTGTCCCCGCTGCCAACCTGACTCTTTCGATCCTGAGCAACCTCTTTCATCTGCCTCTCTTTTTCCATCTCGTAAAGCCTTGATCTCAAAACTTTCATGGCCTTCTCTTTATTTTTCAATTGAGACCTTTCATCATGACATGTAACAACGAGCCCCGTGGGAAGATGGGTTATTCTTATCGCTGAATCTGTTGTGTTTACATGCTGACCCCCGGCACCACTTGCCCTGAATGTGTCGATCCTAAGGTCTTTTTCATCAATATGAACCTCAACTTCGTCCACCTCAGGAAGAATAGCAACAGTAACTGCAGAGGTGTGAATTCTGCCGCCTGACTCTGTCTGGGGAACCCTTTGAACCCTGTGCACTCCACTCTCGTATTTTAAACGGGAGTAAGCCCCTTTGCCTTCTATCATGGCCACCACTTCCTTTATTCCACCAACACCTGTTTGATGTATCTCCATAACCTCTATCTTCCACCCTTTTCTTTCAGCGTACCTCGAGTACATTCTGAATACCTCTGAAGCAAAAAGTGCCGCCTCCTCTCCCCCTGTTCCAGCCCTTATCTCCAGAATAACATTCTTTTCATCGTTAGGGTCTTTGGGAAGTAAAAGTAATTTAAGATTTTCCTCGCTTTCCTTCAACTTTAATCTGTATTCCGCTATCTCATCTTCTGCAAGTTGTTTCAGTTCCCTATCGTTTGTTTCTTTTAGCAAAGCCTTTGCTTCATTTAATCCTTCCCTGTACTCTTTGTACTTTCTGTACTCTTTAACTATTGGTTCCAATTCAGAATGATGCCTGGAAAGTTTTGTAAAAAGAGCCCTGTTTTTTATGAGTTCAGGGTCGCTTAACTTTGCAGTAATATCCTCAAACTCTTTTTCAATGTCTTCCAATCTGTCAAACATAAATCAGGGAAAAATTATTTTTTATTCTGATATTTTCTTCTAAACTTCTCAACCCTTCCTGCAGTATCAACCAATTTTTCCTTACCTGTAAAAAAAGGATGGCAGGCTGAACAGATTTCAACCCTTATTTCCTTTCTGGTTGAACCTGCTTTAAATCTGTTTCCACAGACACAAATTATTTCTGCCTCGTAGTAGTCTGGATGAATTCCCTTTTTCATTCTATCCTCCTCAAAATCTTTCCATCAGATTATAGATTATACTTTAATATCCAAAAACTTCAAACACTTTTTATCTATAAAAATTCAAAATAGTTTCAACAACATAGTTTTTCTGACTCTCAGTTAACTCCGGGTACACAGGCAATGCTATCGTCTCTTTCGAAGCCCTTTCCGACTCAGGTAAGTCTCCCTCCTTGTAACCAAGGTATTCAAAACACTTTTGAAGGTGTAAAGGGACAGGATAGTAGATGGCACAACCGATACTGTTTTCTCTGAGATATTCAACAAGTTTATCTCTGTCCTTAACCCTTAAAATGTATTGATTGAAAATATGCCTGTTTCCCCTTAAAACCTCCGGAGTACCGATTATCCCACTGCAACCTGATTCTCCAAATGCTTTATTGTAAAATTCAGCATTTTTCTGTCTTCCTTTATGCCATTCTTCCAGATATTTCAATTTAATTTCCAAAATAGCGGCCTGAATCGCATCAAGTCTTGAATTAAAACCAACCTCATCATGAAAGTACCTTTTAGATTCTCCATGCACTCTCAATGATCTCAATCTTCTTGTAAGGTTTTCGTCATTAGTGGTCAACGCTCCTCCGTCACCAAAAGCACCAAGATTTTTTGAAGGAAAGAAAGAAAAACAACCCACTTCTCCCATACTACCAGCCTTTTTTCCCATATTTCCATCAATAGAGCCTATGGATTGAGCGGAATCTTCAATGACAGGCAATCCCCATCTATCGGCAATTCTCAGAATAGACTTCATATCTGCGGTCTGTCCGTACAGGTGAACGGGCAATATTGCCCTTATCCTTCTGCCTGTTTTTCTGTTGAAAACCTCGCCATCCCTTTTTTCAGCGTTTTCATCAAGGAATTTTTCTATCAGATCCGGGTCAATGTTATAGTCATCAGGGTTTATGTCAATAAAAACAGGTACGGCACATATCCTTGCAATAGCACCTGCAGTTGCAAAAAAAGTGTACGGAGTCGTTATGACCTCATCGTTCTGTTTAACATCACAGCCCATCAGAGCAAGGACAAGTGCGTCTGAACCAGATGCACAACCAATAGCAAAGTTGGTTCCGCAGTACCCGGCCATCTTTTCTTCAAAAGATTGAACATCAGGCCCCAGAATAAAGTACTGCTTTTCAAAAATCTCTTTTAACTTGGGCTCAATCTCATCTTTCAGCGCTCTATACTGAAGTTTAAGGTCAAGTAATGGTACCTGCATATTATTCTCCTTTTTAAAAATGTCAAGTAAAACTTTACTCTATTTCCCGTTAAAAATCCAGAAAAATGAACGAAATGACGATATTTTAAGGTAATCAAAATACGCTTTGTGAATGTACCGGGGAAGTCCGGTGAAATCAAACTCTTTGAACAT
>JALSOA010000128.1 GCA_026986725.1 Acidobacteriota bacterium | reverse complement strand
GTGCCCTTTTGCCTTTAACCCCCCTGAAAGGTTTACGGGAAGTTTGCCGTCAGCATAAACAAACCCCTCTTCAAGTGCAATGTACCCTCTGCCGTCTTCGGTTAATCCCATTGTCTCATAAGCAAGCAACTCTGCAATTGTAAAGCAATCGTGAACCTCGGCAAAGTCTATGTTGTCTATATTAACTTTTGCTTTTTCAAAAGCCTTATTGACTGCAACTTTGGCTGCGGTAAACTCATAGTTTGACCTTTTTGAAAGCGGAAGGTAATCTGTTGCACACTCAATTGAGGCTATTTCCACAACCTCATCCTTCAAAGAAACAGCATTCTCCTTCTTTGTCAAAACAACAGCAGCAGCCCCATCCGATATTAAAGAGCAATCGTAAAGCCTTAAAGGGTATGCAATAACAGGATTTTTCTCATCAGGTAGATTCAAAATATCCTCATAAGATATGTCAAGGGGAAGCTGAGCAAGGGGATTTTCAAGCGCATTTCTGTGATTTTTCGAAGAAATTTTCGCAAACACAAGCCTCATATCATCTTCATTAAAACCGTAATGCTCCATATACCCCTTTGCAAACTCTGCAAATAGTCCGGGAAATGTCATACCCTTTGAACCCTCTTCTACCCAGTATGAGCCTGTTGCAAGAACCTTTGCAACCCCACTTGTTGGAAGGGAAGTCATCTTCTCTGCACCGATTACGAGGGCAAAATCCATTTCCCCGCTTTCTATCGCATTTATTGCAGATTTAATTGCAGCAGAGCCTGATGCACAGGCTGTCTCAATCCTGTATGTCTCTTTAAACCGCAAAGCAGGGTCAATATCAACTGCAACAGGCCCAAGGTGTCCCTGATTGTTAAACCCCCCTGCATCGTAATTGGCAATAAATATCCCCCCTATCTTTTCAGCCTCAATCCCCGAATCCTTCAAAGCCTCTCTTCCCGCCTCAACGATCAAAGAGTAAATATCCTTATCCAGTCTTCCGAACTTTGTATGCCCCGTTCCAATAACACAAACTCCCATAAAACCCCCTTTAAAAATTCCTCTTAACCCTATTTTACCGCAAAAAAGGGGAAAAGGTATTGGGCTTTAGATACTAAAGCCCAATACCTATTTAACAAATTTTAATTTGAAATCTTTTCCCTTATTTTCTCCTTTATCACATAAAATGTGGGTATAAACACAAGTGTTAAAAAAGTTCCTACCGTTAATCCGCCTATTGCCACAATTGCAAGGGGAGACAACCTTTCAAGCCCAACAGCCCATTCAAGAGCAATTGGTATCATTCCCACAATTGTGGTAACGGCAGTCATTAAAATAGGCCTTGTTCTAACCCTTATTGCCATTCTTACAGAATCAATGAGCGAATTGCCCTGTTCCCTGTACATCTTTACAAAGTCAATTAAAAGAATTGAGTTTTTAACAACAACCCCTGCAAGGAGAATGAATCCCATAAATGCAGGCATACATCCGTGTTTCCCTGCAATTAAAAGCCCCCACACAGCACCTATAAATGCAAAGGGAATGGCAATCATAAGCACAAGCGGGTCTGAGAATGATTTAAAAGTAACCACAAATGTGAGGTACAAAAACAGTATTGAAAGGATCAAAGCCTTCCTCAACCTGCCAAAGGATTCTATCATCTGGGACATCTCCCCCTCTTCCGTTACCTTTAAATTATCCGGTATCTTTACCTCTGAAACCGCTTTGTTTCTCTGCTCGTAAAGAAATGTTACCGGTGCAGTTGCCCTATAACCGTAAACATCTGCCGTGTACCTTAATTTGTTTCTGGTTATAACTGTTGGAACAAACACCTTTTCAACCCTTGCAACCTCTTTGAGGGGTATGTAAAAGCCTTTCGGAGTGAGTATGTTCATTGTCATTATCTTTGCAGCATTGTCCCTGAACTGGTCCTTGTACCTTATTCTCAACCCTATACCGTCCTGATTGAATATTGAAAAAGAGCCTGCTGGCATACCCTTAACAGCAGTTGCAATCTGGTAAGACACATCAATGGGGGTCAATCCGTAAGTGGCAAGTTTCTTTTTGTTAAAGAATATGTGGTATTCGTCTCTGTCAAGTTTCCAGTTTCTTGAAACTGATTTAAAACCCGGTTTTACCATCAGCCTTTTTGCAATCCTTTCCGCAATATTGTCCAGGGTGTTAAAGTTGTCGCCTGCAATCTGTATGTCTATTGTTGAAGCGATACTTGAAAGCGGGGTTGCTCCAAAGTCATACACATCTGCAAACTTAACCCCTTTCATCATCCTTATCTTTTTCCTCAATTCATCCTCAATCTGCCATATATTCTTCTTTCTTTTAAACCTGTCAACAAAGTTCACAGTTACGTCTATCTGCTGCGGTGTTCTTCCTTTACCATAGGTTATCAATCCCGGTTCGGAGCCTATAAATCCCAATTCTGATATTACTCCCTTTTCTTTCATTATCTCTTTTTCAATTGAGTAAAGAAGCTTCTCAGTCCTTTCAAGAGATGAATCGGATTCTGTCTCAACCCTGATTTTTACAATGCCTGTGTCCATCGGAGGCATTAGATCTCTTCCCACAAGTTTCATCTGCCTCATTGACAGAACAAAGAGTATTATCAAAAAGGGTATAAAGAAGAATTTGTAATTGAAAACAAAGTCAAACACCCCGAGAAAGAAATCTCTTAACCTTTCAACAAAGTTCCTCTCAAACCAGTAAGCAACCCTGTTCAGGAATTTAACCGCCTTAAACTCGTCTTTACCCTTTTCTTTAATGAAAAACGGTGCAATAAGAGGGATTATGGTAATTGAAACAATGTAAGAAGAAATAAGGGCTATTGACAGTGTTATTGTTAACGGCCTTAAAACCTTCTGAACATACCCGCCTAAAAACATGATAGGGATAAGAACAACAACACTTGAAAAGGTGCCTGAAAAAACCGCAAGCATTATCTCGTATGTTGCCTTCCTTGAAGTTGACTTTAACTCTCCCCCCTCTTCGTCATAGTGCCTCTCAATGTTTTCAACAACCACAATTGCATCGTCAACAAGCATACCAACAGCCAGTATTACAGCGGTCAGGGTAACCATGTTAAATTCCATGTGGAATAGCCACATAATTGCAAATGTTAGAAAGTAGGTGAATGGAATGGATATACCTGTGATCAATGCTGACCTTAAATCTGAAATCATAAGGAAGATAACGATTACTGTAAATATAATAGCCTCTCTCAGAGACTCTTTCAGGTTGGAAACAGTGAGATTGATTATCCTCTCCTGCGAGTCTGCAATGTTTATGTTCACCTGAGGGAACATCTTTTTAATTGCAGGTAAGGCCTTTTTAACCGCATTTATTGTGTCAACCGTGTTTCCGTCCTCATGCCTTACAATGTTAATTGCAACTGCTGGCTTTCCGTCAAAGTGAAAGGAAGAAAACCTGTCTTTTATTGTGTTTTTTATTGTTGCAATATCCCTCAAATAGGCAATTCCCCCCTTAAAGGGAATGGGAATGTCTCCAAAATCCTTAATCTCTTTAAGTCTTCCCTTTGTCTTTATAACAATCTGCTGTCTTTTATTGAGTATAAACCCCTCAGGAATATCTATGTTGTTTGCTTTTATCGCCTTTATAACAGCAGAAAACGGTATGTGATAGCGGGATAATTTGGCAGGGTCAATCTGGATTGAAATCTCTCTGTTGAACCCTCCAAAAACCTCCGCATCGGAAACCTCAGGAATCTGCAAAAGGGCATCTTTCAATTCATTGTTTGCAAGTTGCCTGGTCAAGGCAAGGTCATAGCCTGAATCCTTTTTTGGAGTGATTGCAAGGGTCATAACAGGCCTTGTAAAATCACCAACCTTGAACACCTGCGGTGGAAGTATATCTTTTGGTAATTTTGCCTTCACCTTTTCAAGGGCTGTAATAACATCGGTTGCAGCATCCTCCAGTTTTTTGCCGTAATGGAACTCAACAGTTACAACAGCAAGCCCGTCTTTTGAAATACTTGAAACCTTCCTCACCTCGCTTAAAGCATTGCACTGCCTTTCAATTGGCCTTGCAACATACTGTGCGACATCCCTTGAGGCAGCCCCAGGCTCCATAACAAGGACGGCAACGGTAGGCCTTTGAACCTCTGGAAAGAGGTCTGTTTTAAGGGTGTAAGAAGAATAAACCCCCATAACAAAGGCAAGAAGGGACAAAACCATTGTGAGGTGAGGGTTTTTGAATATAAAATCCACAAAAGCGTTTTTTCTTTCTTCCATTTTACTCTCCTTTGGAGGCCTTTACCCTGGTATCCTTGTTTAACCTCATTAAAAGGGAGTCACTTCCTTTAACAACGATGTCACCTTCTTTCAGGTTTCCTTCAACCGCATAGTAATCGCTTGAAAACCCTAAAATCTTCACATTCACAGGCTCAACCCTGTCGTTTTCAACTTTAAAAACAATGTTCTTTGAGGAAGAGGTTAAAACACAGCCGTCAGGGACAAGGGTAGCGTTTGTTAAAACATCAGAGGGTATCTTTACGGAGATTCTGCTTCCAAGGGGAAGGCTGAATGGATGCTCATTTAAATCAATCTCAACAAAACCCATTCCAGTTTCCCCTGCGGACGGATACACCCTGCTCACCTTCGCATTTAGAACATTGCCGTTATAAAGAAGTCTTACAGGGAATCCCTTTTTTATCTTAACAACATCGTCGGTTGAAACAGGTACAACAAGTTTGCAACTGCCTTTGTTCTCAACCTTCATCAAAGGCATTGAAGGCATAACAACATCCCCGATGTTTACAATCACCTTTGAAATCACCCCGCTAAACGGTGATTTTACAGTAAAAAACGAGTATTTCTCTTCAAGGTTTGAAAGTGACGTTTTCAAAGTTGCAAGTTTAATCTCTCCCTCTTTAAGCCTGTTTTCGGAAAGCTCAAGAGCCTGTTTTGATATTGCCTTATTCTGATAGAGGTTTAAATCCCTTTTGTAAATCTTTTTAAGGTTTTCAACCGTTTTTTCCATATCTTTGATTGCTTTTTTCTGATTTTTTATTGAATTCAGCAATGCCTTTCTTGTGCCAAACTCAGCCCCCCTGTAACCGTCAAGTTCAATTAAAGCCTCTCCCTTTTTAACAAAATCACCTTCTCTTTTCAGGATTGTAGAAACCTGACCCTGAACCCTTGACCGCACAGTTGATTGGCTATTGGACTTCAAAACCCCTATGTAAAGTTGCCAGTTTAAAAATTCCCCCTTTTCAACCTCTGCCGTGTCAACAGGGACAGGTAATTTTGTTTCAATCCTTATTGACTCAAGTTGATGCTTTCTATGAATAACCAATGCAACCCCTGCAATAACTAAAATAATCACAACAATAATAAAGATTGCCCATTTTTTCTTCATTTTAACTCTCCCTCTATTGATTTTTTAAGTTCTTCCTTTGCAATAAAAAAATCAAACCTTGTTTTTATAACACTTGCTTCTGCCAATTGCCTCCTTGCCTTTGCAAAAAGAAGGTCGTCAATATCCCCCCTGCCGTTGTTGTATTTCAACTGCTCAATCCTCTCAACCTCTTTCTGAAGTTTTAAAGATGCAAGGGAAGTTTTGTAATTTAAAAACTCTTTTCTAACATTAAAATAGGCGGTTTTAACCTCCTTTTTTATACTCAACTCAACACCGTAAATCCTCTGCTTTGCAGAATCGTACTCCCTTTCTGCCTGCTTTATCCTTTTGTGTCTCCTTCCCATATCAAACACAGGGATTGAAATATTTGCAGTTATAGCCCAGAACCTGTCTGAGTAGTCAATATTGCCTGCATTGACAGCCATAAGGTTTGCATTAAGGGTTAACTTTGGTTTCCAGTCTCCCTTTGCAAGTTTTATCTTCAATTTACTAATGTCAGCCTCTGTTTTTGTTATTTGAATGTCGCTTCTATTTTCCTTTGCCTTTTCAACAAGAGCCTTTAAATCCGGCAGATTTAATTCAGGCTCACCTAACCCCTTCTCCTCAAAGGTAAATGAAGATAAATCCTCAACACCTAAAAGTGAGGAAAGTGATTCCAAAAGTGCCACCCTCTTTTCCTTTAAAGACTCAATTCTGTACTTTGCCTCTTCAATCTGGAAGTCAACCTTGTAAAGGTCAACCTCTGCAAACTTACCGAATTTTACCCCTTCTAAAATGTGCTTTTTCAAACTCTTGAGGGAATTTAGATAAGAATTTAAGGAATCTATCTGCTTATTTATTGAAATCACCCCAAGGAAGGACTTAACAACCCCATTCCTTAAATTCCACTCCAATTTTTTCAACCTGTAATAAACTGCACTCTTTTTCGCTTTTGCAATCCTTTCACCTGTCTTTATCTTTCCGCCATAGTAAATCGGAAGTTTGTAATCAAAATTCCAGTAATAATACTCGTCGTCAAACGGCATATTTGGAAGACCTGCAAGTATCAATTCCCTTGTCATAGGCCTGATAATTCCCTCATCACTTGTCTTTCTATAACCTGCATTTAAGTCAAGCTCCCCGAACTTATATGTTTTGCTTGCCTTTACCCCGTATTCACTTGCCTTTAACTTCATCTTCAAAGCCCTGTACTCTGGATTGTTTTTCAAAGCCATTTCAATCGCTGAATCAAGGGTAAGGGTTTTAGAAAAAACAGGGAAAAAAGAAAAAATCATAAACAAAACCATCGCCTTCCTCATTCAATAACCCCCTTTAAAAAAATATTTACAATCTCTTTGCACTTTTCATCTATATCAAAGGTTTTTCCGGAGAGAAAATGCCTCAAAACCATTGACTGAATAATACCTATAAAAACCTGAGCAGCCACTTCAGGCACAACATCTGCCCTTATCTCACCTCTTTTCTTCATATCGGAAACAACACAGGAAATAAAATCTATCATTCTCGAATAAAATGAATACATTGAATCCCTTAAAACCTCATCGTTTTCAATTGCAAACTCTGACATTATTAAAATGGTAATACCTTTAACCCTCTTTAAATAGGCGGTAATTTCACAGGTTAATCTGCCAAAATACTCTTCACAGTTCAAAGAAGTGTCAACCCCTTTGACAATCTTAAACATATTCGCCCTGACATACTTTACAATTGCAAGGAGCAAATCCCTTTTGTCTGTAAAATGCCTGTACAATGCAGGCTCGGAAAAGTTCATCTTTGCTGCAAGATTTTTTGTTGTAAGGCATTTAAACCCGTTTTCTGTAATAATCTCTATTGCCTTTTCAATTATCTCTTTCTGTCTATCGGTGAAATTCTCCATCCAAACCTCCTATGTTAGTTAGCACTAACTAACATAATTCTTCAAATCAATTTTGTCAAGGGGAAAGGTAAAAAAAAAGGCGTTAGGTATTAGGTGTTAGGTTTGGGCTTAGGAAGAGAACCAATTATTTAAATTAGATAGATTTCTTCATTTTAAAAACCCGGTACCCACTACCTAAAACCCAAAACCTATTTAAATCTTTAAAGTGGAGCCACCGGGGGGATTTGAACCCCCGACCTACTGATTACGAATCAGTTGCTCTGCCATCTGAGCTACGGTGGCACGCTTGCAATTATACAAAACTCCCCATCTGTCATCAAGAAAATAATCTTTAATGAAAATACAGATTGTCAGGTATGAATTCTGGATTATGGATTGGAGATTGAGGGAAAATTCTTCTTTATTTTCAGTTAAAATTAAAATCTAAAATCCCTTAATTGTATTAAGAAAACTAAAAATCAACACCAATACATAAAAATTTTTTTTTAAAAAAACTTAATATCTAATATTTTTATATTTTTTTATGTCTTTTTCAAATTTTTCTCTTGACACGAGAGAGAGAGAGAGAGAGATAATAAATGGCGTAATTTTTACTTTTAAGGATAACCGGTTATCCCTTAATAATTTAAAAAAAATTAAGGAGGGAAAATCGAAAAAATTTATTTTTGTATTGTTTAGCATGTTTGATCTTTCTTTCTCGTATGCAAGAATTGAAATTTTTAAGCAATGTACCACCATTTCTGGTACAATTATAACTGAAATAGACGGACAACAATCTGAAGAAAAAGCTTCTATTACAAGATGTGAACTGATTTTTGTGGATGTCGGTAATGATGGCGGGGGAGGAAGCGGAGATATTGATAATGGTGGAAGCAGTGGGGAACCTGGTGGTGAACCGGGGGATGGTGGTGCTGACAATATAAACCCCTTTGACATTGACGGAGACGGATTGATGGATTGCTGGCATAATTTAACAGGCTCCAAAAGAATAACAGAGGCATTTGGTGTGCATAGAGACCCAACTACCAATAAGTGCGGGTTTCATAATGGTCTCGATATTGGAACAGCCCAGGAAGGAGGAGAAATTCCTCTTTACAGTGGCACTCAGGGGAAAATATCAGCTATGGGTTACAATTCAAAGGCTGGATATTATATTCTGGTTGCAAATGAAAATGGAAGCTATACTTTTTACTGCCATTTAAGAGGAACCAACAACAAACCTGAAACTCAACTTTCAATAGGAGATACAGTAACTATCGGAGAACAGATTGGTATAACAAACCATTCCGGGAACTCAAACGGAGATCACCTTCACATAAGTTTCTATTTTTCAGGAGAAAAATCACTTGAGTTTGTTCAAAATAGTTTTCCCTCACAAAATCTTTCAAATCAAGATGTACGATACTGTCCTGATAAAAACAAAACATACATTAATCCGGAAAAAATTTTAGGTAATTGCAATTAATAAGGAGGATTTTATGAGAAAAATTTTTTTAATTTTTAATCTTTTCTTTTCCGTTTTATTAATAGCCAATACACCAAAATTTGCTTATCCATTGCCTGATTTTGTGCTCTCAAATAAATTTTTAAAAACAAACCCAGCAAAGTACATAAATCTATTCGAATCAAAAAGAGGAAACGCCATACTTGTTTTAAAAGGTTATACTGAAAATAAAATGAATTCTGTTAAAGGAGAAAAGAGAGAGTGGAAATCACAGGTCATTTTCTTTGATGCAATTCATAACGAAACAAAAAAAATTGATTTTGATTGCTTTGTGTGGGCTAAATTTATTGATAATGAAATAAATCCACTGCTCGCCATAACTAAAACAAAGATAGAAGGAAACGACTTTGTTAACAATGATTTTGAATTCTACAATTTGGATGGTGAAAAAATAAAAACACTATCTGTTGACGAATTTCCTTTTATTGGAGGAACATACATTGACAGTTCTATAGATAACAACTTCATTGTATTCAAAGAAATTGGAGATGGTGAAATTTTATCCTATACAATTGTTCCAGTTAATGAATTATTTGCCGGGAAACAAAAAAAAGAAACACTGAAATTCATTAAATTTAAATTTGAAAACAACAATATTCAAAATAATTTCTTATTACTCGGTGGAGAAAACATTGATGCCATTATATCTTCAGGCGGAACCCTTACAAAGATTTCAATAAAAAACAAAGGAGAGCAATACTGGAAGATAGATTTTATCGGTGGAAATATTATAGGATTAAAAAACATTGGAAAACACTTACTTTATGTGGATTGCCCTCCATATTATTGCATGGTAAACATTGAAAACGGAAAAATTATCAAAAAAATCAATCAGAAAGAATCAAAAAACAAACATGGATATACGCAAAATACATTAAAAAAGAAACCATTTTGTATCCTCAATGAAAACAACAAAACATATCAATTAAGAATAAACAACTCATACCTTGAAGTATATGAGAAAATCCCAAATAAGTTGACAGAAGAAATTTAAAGAAATTCTTATTAAAGGCGGGGATTTGACCCCGTCTTTTATCATTCTAAATCCAGAAAAGGGATATCCCCCTGTTTTCTCAACTAAAACCACAAAATTATACCCTTTCTTTTAATTGAAAAATAATCTAAAATTTAACAACTGAGGTGTGGTTATGAGGATAGTGGTGTTAAGCGATATACATGGGGATATTAAAAAATTAACTGCTTTTGGCAAAGTGTTGAAAGATTGCGATTTGATAGCAATTGCAGGGGATATTTCAAAGCACGGAGACTTAAAAGAGATTGAGTATATTGTAAAAGAAATAATGGAAATAAATGAAAATGTGCTTGCAATACCCGGCAATATGGACGGTAAAGAATCAATCAAAGTGCTTGAAGAATTGGGGGTAAATCTTCATTGCAAGAAAAAAACAATCAATAACCTTGATTTTATAGGCGCAGGCGGTTCAACAAAAACACCGTTTGGGACACCTTTTGAACTCAATGAAGAGGATATTCTAAATTGCGTTGAAAAACACATTTCAAACCCTGAAAAAACAATAATTATCTGCCATACTCCACCCTATAAAACAAAAACAGATAGAACCATTTTCGGATTTCATGTTGGAAGCAGGGCTTTGAAAAGTTTTATTGAGGACAAACAGCCTGTTGCATTTTTTTGCGGGCATATTCACGAATCGGCAAACATTGATTATTCAGGCAACACATTGATATTGAACCCTGGGCCTTTTAGAAGGGGACAGATAGGGATTGTTGAAATAAAGGATGGAAAGGCGGAAGGAAAACTGGTGAGAAAATAATGGATAAAGAAAAAACAAAGATTCGCTCAATGTTCAATTCAATCTCCCACAGATACGATTTTCTAAATCATTTTTTCAGCGCAAATGTTGACAGAGTGTGGAGAAAAAAGACTGTCAATGCGCTTGAGAAGGAGAAGGTTGAAAGAATACTTGATGTTGCATGCGGAACCCTTGACCTTGCTGTTGATTTCTCCAAAAGATTTCCAGATGCAGATATTATAGGGGTTGATTTTGCAGAGAAGATGCTTGAAAGAGGCTTGAAAAAGATAAAGGGAAAAAATATTTTTCCCATTCATGCAGACGGTTTAAAACTTCCTTTTAAAGACGAGTGTTTTGACGCTGTCTCAATTGCATTCGGGATTAGAAACTTTGAAGATATGGAGAAAGGTTTAAAAGAGTTTAGAAGGGTTTTAAAAAAAGGAGGAGTTCTTTTAATACTTGAGTTTACCCCGAATAGAAACCCTTTATTTAACTTTTACACAGGGTATTTTATGCCATCTCTTGCAAAATTGTTTGTTACAAACGGAGACTCTTACAAATACCTTCACAGGTCTGTAAAAGAGTTTCCAGACGGGGAAGAGTTAAAAAAAATAATAGAAAAACAGGGGTTTAGAGATGTTGAATTTTTCAGACTCCCATTTGGAATATCCCTGCTACACAGGGGATACAAAGAGTGAGAAAAAGCAGTTTGAAGTTGTTTTAATTGATGCAGACGATACCTTATGGGAGAATTATTTTTACTTTGAAAAGGCTAGGGAGACTTTTCTTAACTTTATGGAAAAGCAGGGTTTTGACAGGGAAGAGGTAAACTATTACCTTAACCACTTTGACACAAAAAGGCTTGAAGATATAGGGTTCGGAAGCAACGGTTTTAAAAAGGCAATGGAGTTCACTTTAAACCATTTTTATTCAAAAAAAAACATGTTAATAGGTGCAAATGAGAAAAACTTTCTTTTTAACATTAAAGAATACATTTACAATCAGCCATCAATACCCTATCCAGGGGTAAAGACCACTCTGCACTATCTGAAAAAAAGGTATTCTCTTTTCCTGGTCACTAAAGGAGACAGCAAAGAGCAATTGAACAAAGTCAAAAGATCAGGGCTAGCATCATACTTTAGAGAGACCATAGTACTAAACGATAAGAAAGAAGAACATTACAGAAAGTTGATCGTAAGTTTGAAACTGAACCCTGAAAAAACAGTTATGGTTGGAAATTCTCCCAAATCGGATATAAACCCTGCGGTTAAGGCGGGTATGTACGGAATACTGATAAAAAGGGAGAAGCAATGGGCATACGAGGAAGAGGAGTTGATTAAATCGGATAAAATAATAACTATACACTCCTTTAAAGAGTTAGCCAGAATTTTATGAATGAAAAAATCTTTTCCAAAAATATAACAAAAACCATATTCTCGCTTTATATCCCTATTTTCGCAACAATGATGCTTCAATCCCTTTACGGGATTATAGATACTGTTTTTGTAGGGAAATTGGGAGCAAACGCACTTGCGGGAGTGGGGCAGGCAAACACAATTTTAATGTTTGTTTTTGCATTTATGGCATCTGTATCAATAGGCTCAACATCTCTTATAGCAAAGCAACTGGGGGCAAGAGACAATAAAAATGCAAATAAAACGGTTAATCAATCACTAATGCTTGGCTCTTTTTTATCCCTTATCTTTTTCTTTCCATTGTTCTTTTTAAGCAAAATACTGCTTACTTCCATAAACACAGGTGCTGAGATTTTGCCTTTATCAGACGCTTATCTTAAAATAAGCGCATTTTCTCTGCTTTTTGTCTTCTTAAACTTTATGATAAATTCGCTTTTAAGGGGGGCAGGGTATGTAAAGCCTTCGTTTGTTTTGATGGCAATAAGCAATGCAATAAATGTGTTTTTAGACTATTGCCTTATATTCGGACACCTCGGCTTTCCGTTTTTAGGGGTTAAGGGGGCGGCATACGCAACCCTGATTGCAAGGGCAATAGGAAGCCTGATTGGTATAGCAATCCTGCTTTCAAAAAGGTATGGAATTACCTTTTCAACGAGTTTCAAACCTGATTTTTTGATTATAAAGCAGATTTTAGAGGTTGGCTTTGTCGCTTCAATTATGGGGATAAGCAGAACGGTTTCCTCTCTTATTTTTATAGCACTTGTTGCAACACTTGGCACAAAGGTGCTAGCCGCATTGCATGCAGGGATGTATGCAGAATCACTCTCCCTGTTTTCTTCAATTGCTTACTCAACTGTCACAACAACAATTGTGGGGCATTATTTAGGGGCAAGAATGTTTGACAAATTAAAGGAGATAAACAGAAAATTGTTAAATTTCTCAGCATTAACTGGCCTGACATTCGGGACAATCTTTTACTGCTTTGGGGAAAAGATTGCCGTTATTTTTACAAAAGACAGAGAGGTTGTGTATTACATAACAAAGTTTTTAAAAACAGTGGCTTTTTCTGAAGTTTTCCTGTCAATGGCTTTTGTTTTTGTGGGAATATACTATGCAGCAGGCTATATGGCTGTGCCATTAAAGGCAAACATTATTTCATTCTGGCTTGTAAGGCTTGGTTTTGGTTATGTTTTTGTTAAATTCTACTTTTTTAAGCCTGAGCTTGTTTTTTTCTCAATTGCGTTTTTAAATATTGTCTATCCGTTAATAATGTATGTTAACTTTAAAACAGAGAATTACTTAACCTATTACAAAAAAACAGGGGAGAGTGTATGAGAGAGAGAATACATTTGTTAAAGGAATTGGGGCGGGTTGCATCAAAGATATTGATGAATTATTACGGAAAGATTGAAAGTTATCAGTTTAAGGGAAGTGTTGATATACTCACAGAGGCTGACAAAGAGTGCGAAAAAACAGTGATAGAAAAGATACTTGGAAGTTTCCCAAACGACTCTATTTTAGCGGAGGAAAGCGGGGAAACATCTTCTTTTAAGAAAAGCGAATATTTGTGGATAATTGACCCTCTTGACGGCACAACAAATTTTGCACATGGGTATCCATTCTTTGCATTCTCCTGTGCATTGCAAAAAGACGGAGAAACCTTTGCCGCGCTGGTGGAAGTGCCATTTTTAAAAGAGACCTTTTTTGCGGAAAAAGGCAAAGGCGCTTACCTTAATGAAAAAAGAATTTATGTTTCAAAGGTCAGTGAATTGAAAAAATCCCTCCTTGTCACAGGGCTTCCCTATTACAGGGCAAAAGTTGTTGACGATTTGTTATCAAGAATGAAAAAGGCTGTTTTAAACGGACAGGGATTAAGGAGAGGGGGAGCGGCAGCGGTTGACCTGTGCTATATTGCATGCGGGAGGCTTGACGGATACTTTGAGGTTGGATTGAAGCCATGGGATACTGCGGCAGGGGGTTTAATTGTTGAGGAGGCGGGAGGAAAGGTAACAGATTACTCCGGCAATAAATTTTCCATTTACGGGAATGAGATCGTTGCAACAAACTGTTTAATTCACAATGAATTGATTGAAAAGGTGCTTAAATAAAAAAAGCCCCGAAAAACCGGGGCTTTTTTTGGTCGGCAATTATTTTCTGTTTAAAATAGAGTCTTTAACCTTGTTTATATCTTCATCAGTGATCTTTGTTGAAAAAATATTTCCGTCTTTATCCTTTCTAACAACAAAAATTTTTGGAAATTTAACAACATCACCGAATCTGTCAAATGTAATATCTCCTGCAATTCCCTTGTAACCTTTTGTTTGCTGCAACCTTCTTAAAACATCGTCAGACCTTGGAGACTTTTCATTTGCCTTTGCAGCAACCATCAAAGCATCGTAGGCGTGAGCAGCATAAACATCAGGCTCATGACCACACCTGTCAACAAAGTCTTTCACAAACTTTTTAATGTCATCCCTTGTACTTTTCGGGTCAAACTGAGCCTTGGCGTAAATTAATCCAACACCATAATCCCCGAGTTGTTTTATAAAAGACGGGCTTGCTATTGAAGAGGACGCAAACTTAAAAGCTTCAACCTTCTGTTCGTTCAATGCTTTCAAAAGCATTTTTGCATCGTCAGGATAGGAGCACATAATAATTGCTTCCGGATTCAATTCCTTAATCTTTTTTGCTATTTCAATAAAATCATCGTATATCGCATCAGGAGAGTACCTTATAACATCCTTTACATCCATATCAGCGGTGTTTCTTGCAATTCTCAAAATCTCATTTGAAACACCGTATCCGTATTCGTTTTTAACCGCAACAACAACGATAGATCTAATAAGCATTCTATTGAACATTACATCAGCAAGTTTTTTGGCCTCAATGGTATCAGATGGATATACCCTGAAGGTATAATCGTTACCCTTCTGGGTGAGCCTTGGAGTTGACGCTGTTGGAGAAACAAAGGGAACCTTATATTTTTCAGCAAGGGGTGCAACAGCAAGAGCCACCTCACTTGCACAGGGACCAACAACAACACTCACATGCTTTTCTTTAACCAGTTTCTGGTATGCTTCCTTACCTTTTTCAGGCATTCCCATAGAATCCTCGTAAAAAACAACAACTTTTTTACCCTTTATTCCTCCCTTTGCGTTGATGTGCATCTTTGCAATCTCAATTGCACATCTAACATCTTTACCAATTGAAGAAAGAACACCGGAAAGGGGAACAATTGCCCCTATTTTAATTGTATTGTCTTTCTTACATGCACTGGTAGACAATACTGCAACAAGAACAAAAGCAGTCATTATAGCAATCAATACTTTTCTCATTTCCCCTCCTGAAAATTTATTCATTACAGAAAAAACATATCAAAATAAGTTAAAAGTGTCAATGAGAAGCCCGTATTTACTTTAATTTACCTGACAAAACATTTGCAGCGATCAGGACCGGATCCCAGACAGGGGAGAAAGGTGGAGCATAAGCAAGGTCAAACATTGAAAACTCTTTTACCGTGTTCCCATTGAAGATTGCCGTTGCAACAATGTTTATCCTGTGTGCCACTCCGACTTTTCCAATCATTTGTGCTCCGAGAAGTTTTCCGGTTCTTCTGTCCCCAATCATTGCAATTTGAATGGGATACCTGTGCCTGTAACCATGGGCTGAAGAAGAGGCGGTTATTGAAACCTCAACCGGGTCAAACCCTTCTTCCATTGCTTCTCTTAATGTTAAACCGCATCTCGCCACCTCTCTGTCAAAAAGTTTAAACTCTGCACTTTTTATAACACCTGGAAATCTAATTGTCTCTCTTGCAGCATTCAACCCCGCTATTCTTCCGTGTTTATTGGCTACTGTACCAAGGGGTACATATACCTTTCTGTTCGTCAATCTATGAATACTCTCTGCACAATCGCCTGCTGCATATATACCTGAAACAGAAGTCTCCATTTTGCTGTCAACTGCAATTGCTCCGTTTTCTCCAAGTTCTATTCCCGCATCCTTTGCGAGCTTAACACTGGGTTTTATTCCTGTTGCAAGAAGAACTATGTCTGCCCTGAAATTTCCGGCAGTTGAATACACAATATTGTCTTCAATCCTTTCAACCCTTGCATTAAAAAAAGCCTTCACTCCGTTTTCCTTAAGGGTCTGTAAAATTGTGGATATTATCTTTTCATTGTAATCAGGCATGGGTTTTTCAAGCATTTCAACAATAGTAACATCAAGACCCAGTTCTTTGAAACTCTCAGCCATTTCAAGCCCTATGTAACCTGCCCCAATAATAACAGCACTCCTGGGTTTTTTTTCGTTTATAAATTCTTTGATCTTAATACCATCGTCAAGGGTTCTTAAAGAAAACACATAATCTTCATCAACCCCACCAACAGGAGGTTTAACAGGGAAAGCACCTGTTGCTATTACAAGTCTGTCGTAATTTATACTTTTTTCTTTCCCGCTGATCAATTCCCTGTAAAACACCCTTTTTTCTGTGGGGGAGATTCCAAGTACAAAGTGATTGGTTCTAACATCAATCTTTCTCTTTTCCCTCGCATCATCCACAGAGAGCACTATAAGGTCTCTGTAATCCCCTTCCGGATTCGAGATGTAATAGGGCATACTGCAGGCACCATAAGATATATACTCCCCCTTTTCAAACACTATAACCTCAGAATCTGGTTTAACCTTTTTAATTCTGCTTGCAGCACTCATACCTGCTGCAATACCGCCAATTACAACAAACCTTTCACTCATCTTTCACCACCCTGGTTTTTATTTTTACTCTGTCTTTTTCCTCAACCATTCTTATTTGAAGACTGGCATTTTTGTGCTTCCGCTTAACCATGTTAAACCTGTCATAGATCTTTTTCTTGAAGATCTCATAAGGTACATTAATATCCCTGTTTTTCTTTTTCAGTGTTCTCCTGTAATCATCGTACAGTTCTTTTAACTTTCTCTCCTCCGAAATCAGATCTTTTATAATCACTTTCTTTTCAATTGATTGAACCTGTTTGTTTTCTTCCTTTGCATCTTTCAAGGGTACCGTTATCAATCCCTTTTCCTTCAACTCCTCATACTTCTTTTCCTGAACATCCATCAACCTGTTAAAGTTTATTTTCTGCACATTGTATCTTGCTATTAAATTTTCAAAACGAAACTTCTGGCTATACTTTTTGAATGTCACCTTTCTTAGCATTTTGATCAATTCTTTAACCCTCTGCTCGGTAAACTCAAGCTGTACATCAGGCATGTGTGCAAGTTCCCTGTTGTATTCAATTCTCAGCCTTTTAATCTCTCTCTCAAGGCTATCAAGCAAAACAGTCACTTTGTCCTTTTCCTCTATCATGACCACCTCTTTTTGCGGTTTTGCAAGATATATTTTAATACATTTTTATCCTTTTATTACCTTTTTATGGATAAAATCAACCACCCTGTCTCTTTCTCTCACTATCTCAACCTCAAAAAGGCTTTTTAAAAAGTTTCTCCCATACCACCTTTCTTTTAACCTTTTATCAAGAATGACAAAGACACCCCTATCACTCTCATCCCTGATCAACCTGCCGAGACCCTGTTTTAACTGCAGTACCGCAAGGGGTATTGCATACTCTTTAAACGCATTCTTTATTCTCGCTGCCTTTTCACTGAATATAGGGTCATCAGGTCTGTTAAAAGGCAGCCTGTCTATCACAATGCAAAGAAGATCCTGTCCCCTTACATCAATTCCTTCCCAGAACGAGAAACTTCCAACAAGAATCGCATTCTCACTTTCTCTGAAGTTATCAACAAGCAAGGAGGGTGATTCATCTCCCTGGACAAAAACATTAAACTCCCCGCTTTTTTTCAACAAAGAAGCAAACGCATTAACATTCTTCAAACTGGTGCACAACAAAAAGGTTCTTCCCCCCAATTGCTTCAACAAAGGCAAGATGTCCATTAGAGAAAACTTTACAAATTCCGGGTGATCCACAGACGGGATATCACGAGGTATATAAAGTATGGTATTTTCCCTGTAATTAAATACAGGGGGAATAATCACACCCTCTGAATGCTCAAGCCCCACGCTTTTTTTGAAAAAGGAGAGGTCATTATTCACCGACAATGTGGCAGAGGTAAAAACAGAACATGGGTAATACAGGTTCAACAGTTCTGCGAGATTTCTGGAAACATCCAGTGGGACCAGTCGAAAAACAGTGTTATTTCCTTCCACTTGATAGAAAGAAACAAAATCTTCATGGTGAACAAGCTCGGCAAAAGACACAAATCTTTCAGCCCTTTTCAGGAGACTATCCCTCATTTCAAATTCATCATTTTTCAACAATAAAAGGTCCTGCTTAATTTTCGTAAAAGTTTCCCTGATTAAAGAGATAAAAAGACTGTGCCTGTTATCAAGTTTACATACGCTTTTTTTCCTGTCAATACACCTATCTGCCTCCTCTATAATTACATCAAACTGCGAAACATACTTCAATTTAAGTTCCGATGGTAACTGATTAAAAAAAATGCTGACCATGTTTTTTGAAATAGAATCTCCAAATTGATAAGAGGCGATGGACTCAAATTTATGTGCCTCATCAACAATCAGAACATCAACGGGGGGAAGTATATTCCCAAAATCAGTGTTTTTCACTGCAAGATCGGCAAGAAGAAGATGATGGTTTACCAGGATAATATCTGCATCCTGACACCTTTTCCTTGCCCTGTAAAAGAAACAGGTGGAATAATGAGGACACTTTTTCCCTGTACAATAGTTTTTGTCAGCATTTATCCTCTTTACAATAACATCGCTTAAAGATATCCCCTCTATCTCTGCAAAATCACCCTTTTCAGTGTACTCAAGCCATGAAGATAAAATGGAAAAAAAGTCGTCCTCCTTTTTGCCCTTTACCCTGTTTTTCTCATTAAAATACCTCAAAAGACAAAGGTAATTCTGTCTTCCCTTTAAAAGTTCCACTCTAACTTTAACATTGAGCGCCTCGGAGACAAGCGGGATATCTTTTTCAAAGAGCTGGTGCTGCAAAACAATGGTTGCAGTTGAAATTATAGCCTTTTTTTTGTTTTTTAAGACTGGAACAAGATAAGCAATGGTCTTTCCCACCCCTGTTGGAGCCTCAATAACCGCTGAGGAAGACTCTAAAATAACCTCCTCCACCTTTTCTGCCATTAAAATCTGAGGCTCTCTTATAGAAAACCCATCTATGTGCCTGCTGAAGATCCCGTTTTTTTTAAAAAGCTCTCTCATTCACTTTTTTTAAGATTAGAAACATAATAAGCAAGCATTTCAAGCTGTGCCCTGAAATCTGCACAAACAGTTTTCACATTTGATGGAACAGCAATCCTTGCAGGGGTAAAATTCATTAAGCCGGAAACACCAGCCTTTACAAATGAATCGGCAACCTGTTGTGCCGCCCTTGCAGGTACAGCAATTATTCCTATATCAACTTCAAGTTCTTTAACCTTTTCAGGAAGCTCTTTAACATGGAAAATAGGGATATTGTTAACTCCGTACTTTCTTCCAACCTTCCTTGCATTGTTGTCAAACATGGCAACGATCCTGAATGTACCTTCATTGAACTTGGGGTAATCTGCAAGCGCCTTACCAAGGTTACCTGCCCCGGCAATTGCCACATTGTAAACCTTCTTCAACCCAAGAATGGTCTTTATCTTTTCAATGATCTCGTCAATATTGTAACCCACCCCCCTTTTACCAAAGGTACCAAAGTAAGAAAAATCTTTTCTTATCAGATCAGAATTCAGGTTAAACCTCTCTGCAAGTTCCTTTGATGACACAAAGTCGTAACCCTCTTCTTTTAACTGGATAAAACACCTTAAATAAAGGGTAAGCCTCTTTGCAACGACTTCTGAAACACAGGAACAATACTTTTTTAATTCCTTTTCATTCATATAAGCACCCTTGCCGCCATAACTGCAATTTTGTTTATACTCTGAGGGAAAAGACCAAAGTATATTACCCCAACCGCACAAACAGTAAGTAACACAAGACTTAACAGGTTGAATTTAAATTCATTTTCCTCCGGGTTTTCCTTCATGTACATCATAACAACAACCCTGAGATAATAGTAAACAGAAACAAGAGATCCCAGAATCCCTATTAAAGCAAGTATGTATTCACCTTTCACTATAAGGGACTTAAAAACATAAAACTTCCCAACAAACCCTATTGTTGCAGGTATCCCTGCAAGAGAAAACATAAAAATACTTAAAAGAAGCCCGAAAAACGGATATTTGTAACCAATCCCTCTAAGATTATCGTAATCTACAAAATCTATATCACCCTTTTTCAAAAGAGACAAACTGCCAAAAGCACCTATGTTTATTAAAAGGTAACCTGCAAGGTAAAAAAGTATTGCTGAAATACCTTCAACAGAAAAGGCCACTATTGCCATTAAAAGGTAACCTGCATGTGCAATAGAAGAGTACGCAAGCATTCTTTTCACAGAATTTTGAACAAGTGCCCCCAAATTACCAACAAGAACCGTTGCTATTGCAATGACAAACATCGCTTTATGCCACAATCCAAACATATCGGGAAACATAGCGTAAAGAACTTTCACAAGAATAACAATTGCAACAGCCTTTGGAGCAATGGACATAAATGCAGTTACAGGTGTTGGAGCACCCTCATAGGCATCAGGGGTCCACATGTGAAATGGTACCGCTGAAGCCTTAAATGCAATCCCCGATAAAATAAAAAGAAGACCAAGTTTAAAAAGGCTATCATCCTTGGTTGCAGTGAGTATCTCACGAAAAACAACACTTTGAGTTGCCCCATAGATCAAGGCAATACCAAATATAAAAAAACCGGATGCAATGCTACCAAGAACAAAGTACTTCAATCCGCCTTCAACGGACCTCTCTTTGTACCTGAAATAGGCAACAGCAGAGTAAAGTGGAATTGAGGTCAACTCAAGTCCTACGAATATGTTTATCAAATTTACAGTATTAAGCATTGCAAGCATACCCATAATTGAAGAAAGTATTATCGCATAAAACTCAGAGTGTCTGAAATCCTCTTCCCTCAAAAAACCTTCTGCAAGTACAAAAGAGGCAATGGCACATACAATTACCAGTATTGATAGGTAAAGGTTAAACAAATTATAGTGAATTGCTCCATTTAAATAATCGAGGCTGCGGTATGAGACCTTAGGCATAAGTTTTACAAAATAATAAAGATCTCCAAGAAGGAATATAGACGCAACAACCCCTGAAGTCTGCTTCCCATTCTCTTTCAAAACTCCCATCAATGAAAGAACTATAATCCCTGCAGTTAAAATCAGAAAAGGAGCAAGCATAAAGTAATTTATGGAAACATTCATCTTATACCCCCCTTACCTGCATCAATGAGCATTACAGTCTGTTTCGATTTAAAAATTCTTAAATAGTAATCAACAGACTTCTCCATTCTCCTGAAGAAAAACGATGGATAGATACCAATCCAGAATATCATTATCACAAGAGGGACAAGGTATGCTATCTCCCTTATTTTAAGGTCTTCAAGATTCTTATTTTCTTCAGAAGGCTCAGTATTAAAGAAAACCCTCTGATACATCCATAGCATATAAACTGCACCAAGAATTACCCCCGTTGCAGCGAACGCTGTGTAAATCCATGCATGTTGCCACGATGATTTAAAGGTACCCAATAAAATAGAAAACTCCCCCACAAACCCATTTGTAAGCGGAAGCCCTATTGAAGATAGAGTCACAATCATAAAAAATGTAGCATAAAGAGGCATAACCTTTGCTATACCACCATATTCAGAAATCAACCTTGTGTGCTTTCTTTCATATACAATTCCCACAAGTAAAAATAAAGCCCCCGTTGATATACCATGGTTTATCATCTGCAACATTCCACCCTGCATACCGTAAATAGTTAAGGCGAATAACCCTAACATTACATACCCCAAATGGGATACCGATGAATATGCAACCAATTTTTTAATATCCTTTTGAACCATTGCAACAAGTGCGCCGTAAATTATCCCGACAATTGCAAGAATAATGACATAAGGAGCAAACTTCACCATTGCGTCCGGAAACAACGGCATCGCAAACCTTAAAAAACCGTATGTTCCAAGTTTTAGCAAAACCCCTGCGAGTATTACAGAGCCTGCAGTTGGTGCTTCTGTATGAGCATCTGGTAACCATGTGTGAAATGGGAAAACAGGAACCTTGATGGCAAACGCAATTGCAAAAACAGAAAAAAGGTATATCTGCTCTTTCAAACTGAAGTGATACCCGTACAGTTTGAAAACATCAAATGTCCCCGCCACCCTATACATGTACATTATACCAAGCAACATCAGAAGGGACCCTGCCATTGTATAGATAAAAAACTTAATGGCAGCGTATATCCTTCTTTCTCCTCCCCACACTCCAATAATAAAGTACATTGGGATGAGCATTATTTCCCAGAAAACATAGAACAAGAAAAGGTCAAGGGCAACGAGTGACCCCAATATCCCGACCTCAAGCAGAAACATATTGATGTAAAAGGATTTAACCTTTTTTGTTATGCCTGAATAGGTTGAAAGAAAGATTATAGGCATCAAAAATGTGGTAAGAAGTATTATAAACAGGCTTATTCCGTCAATCCCTATAAAGTATTGAGAGTTGAGAAAATGACTTGCAATCCATTTACTCTTTTCAACAAATTGCAATTTATAAACCGAGTAATCAAAATCAAACAAAAGTTTCAAAGATATCAAAAAGTGGATAATAGAAAAGATAATTCCAAAAACCTTTATTCCCTTCTCAGCCCTTGAAGAGAAGAATAAAAGAATAAACACAGCCAATAAAGGGAAAAAAGTAACCAGACTTAAAAAACTGCTCTCAAACATACCAACCCCTCACCTAAAAGAAGATCCAGAATAGTACCAGAATCCCGCCAAGCATTGTCAATGCATAAACCTTAACAGCACCGTTTTGATACAAGGAATAAATCCTGCCAAAACACCTTGCAAGATAAGCAACCAGGTTCACTGTCCCATCAATAATAATGGTATCAATAAAAAGCCAGCAAAAATCACCGATCTTCTTAACCGGTCTTATGATTAAAGCAAAGTATATCTCATCAACATAGTACTTATTTAAAAGAATACTGTAAAAGTATGAGAATGTTTTTGCCAATTTACCTGGAACATCACTCTTCCCGGCATAAAGGGTCCTTGCAAAAAGCCAGCCTGCAATGGCACATAATATGGAAACATCCATCAAACCCCATTCAAGAGCAGAATTGTGCAGAAAATGGATACCACCTGTATTTTCAATTACAGGTTCAAGGTATTGTTCCAGCACATTGGGAAGTTTGAATATATGTGGGAAACCTATCCAACCACCAATAACAGACAGTACAGCCAGTGCAATGAGAGGGAAAGTCATCACGGAAGGAGATTCGTGAAGAGCCTCCTCCTCCCTCTTTGAGCCCCGGAATTCTCCAAAAAAAGTAAGGTAAACAAGCCTGAACATGTAAAAGGAAGTTAAAATTGCTGCAAATGCGCCTATTGCCCACAGAACCCTGTGGCTGGACGCAAAAGTCTTCCACAGTATCTCATCCTTTGAAAAGAAACCGGCAAAGGGTGGGAACCCGGCAATAGCAAGTGTTGCAACAAGAAATGTCCAGTATGTTTTAGGCATATACTTTTTTAAACCACCCATATTCCTTATATCCTGTGGGTCTTTATCGTGAATCCCTGCATGGTGAAAAGCATGGTGCATTGCATGTATAACGGAACCAGAGCCAAGGAATAACAAAGCCTTGAAAAAAGCATGCGTCAATATGTGGAAAAATCCCGCAATAAATGCCCCCACACCAAGTGCAAGAAACATGTAACCCAACTGAGAAACAGTTGAATACGCAAGTACCTTTTTTATATCGTTCTGCACCGTGCCTATTGTCGCAGCAAAAAGCGCTGTCAATCCGCCTATCCATGCTATTGTCAACATTGTAATTGGGGCAAGTTGAAAAACATAGTTCAACTTAACTATCATATAAACACCTGATGTAACCATTGTTGCAGCATGGATCAATGCCGAAACAGGCGTTGGACCTGCCATCGCATCAGGTAACCACACATAAAGAGGTATCTGGGCCGATTTACCCGTTGCGCCCAAAAATAAAAGAACAGTTGCAAGGGTGATTAACCCCATGCCATGCTCAGGTTTCAACCCTGCAGAGATTACAGCCTCCCTTATATGCTGGAATTCAAGGCTGCCAAACAGGGTAAAAAGAAAAAACATTCCAAGCATAAAACCAAAATCACCAACCCTGTTAACAATAAAAGCCTTTTTACCTGCATCAGATGCAACCTCTGTTGTGTAATAAAACCCTATTAAAAGATAAGAGCACAATCCAACCCCTTCCCATCCCACAAACATCAAAAGGAGGTTATCAGCAAGAACAAGGGTTAACATCATAAAAACAAAGAGATTAAGGTAAGCAAAATATCTCCAGTAACCCTCTTCTTCGGCCATATAGCCTATAGAGTAAACATGGATAAGGAAACTAACACCTGCTACCATCAGGGTCATGGAGCCTGAAAGTCTGTCAAAGAGATAACCAAAGTTTACGCTGAAATCCCCAATGTGTATCCATGGAAAAAGAACATTTCTTATTCCCTTTTCAGATAATTCCACGCTTGAATTCATCTGGAAAAAAATAACACAGGCAAGGAGAAAAGAAAACAATATCGCTCCACTTGCTATCACTCCTATTGTTTTTCTAGAAAGCCTCTTACCGAACAAACCGTTAATCAAAAACCCTATTAACGGGAAAACGGGGATCAACCAAACATAACCAGTCATATCCTTATCCCTTCAAAAGTTTTATTTCATCAACTTCAATGGTTTCTTTAAGTTTAAAATAAGCAACCACCAACGCCAATCCGACGGCAGCCTCAGCTGCTGCAATCGCAAAAATAAAAAATACAAATATCTGGCCATCAACATGTCCCATATATCTCGAAAACGCCACAAACAAAAGATTTACAGAATTAAGCATCAGTTCAATACACATAAAAATTGTAATTATGTTTCTTCTAATAAGTATCCCAACAACCCCAACCGTAAACAAAACTGCACTTAAAATTGCATAATCCAGCATTCCAACCATAATTACACCCTCTTCTTTGATAAGAAAACAGCGGCAACCATTGCTGCAAGCAACAGTATTGATATAAGCTCAAAGGGAATAAAATACTTTTTAAACATCACCCCGGCAATTGTTTCAACATTGTTTTTCATTCCCCCTACCGCACTCATTTTAGTATAAGAAAGAAGTATCTTGCTTTTAAGCATTGTAAGGTAGATGAAAACACCTATTAAGACCCCTCCCAAAACAGAAACGAATGTTACAAATCTGTTTCTCTTTGAGGGAGATTCCCTGTGCTGATTTAATAGCATTAGAACAAAGAGGAATAAAACAATTATTGCACCTGAGTAAACCACAAGTTGCATGGCAGCAATAAAAGGTGCAGACAGGGTGATGTACAACCCTGAAATAGCCGTGAAACAAAGAAGCAAAAACAGGCCACTTACAATAGGTCTGTCAGAAAGCACAACCATTACCGCCGCAAAGACAGCAATAAAACTCAGAATATAGAACGCTAACTGCATTTTATTCCCCACCTTCTCTTTTTGTTTTTATCAGGTCCTCAATACCTATAATTCCTGCCTCTCTTGATGTATGAACAATCTCATAATGGTTTGTGAGTACAATGGCATCTTTAGGGCATGCCTCCTCACAAAAACCGCAATAGATACACCTGTGAAGGTCTATCTGGAAGACCTTTGGTGCTTTCTCTTTAGGATGGTCCTTATCGAAGTCCTCCAGATCCTCAGGCTCAATGTATATAGCATCAGCAGGGCATGCTGTGGCACAGCAGTAACAGGCAACACATTTCAGGGTTCCGTCCGGATAGGTATTAAGCCTGTGTAATCCCCTGTACCATTCAGGTATATCCTCTTTTTTTCTGTCTGGATACTCAATGGTGTACCTTTTAGATGGGGGTGTAAAAAGTGTCTTAAAAAAGTGTGAGATAGTTATGTACATCCCCTTAAAAACAGCGGGAAGGTAAATTTTGTCCCACCAGTTTAACCTAACATCTTTCTTTAATGCCATCTTTTAACCCCCATAAGCGTAAAACAATGCAACAATAACAAGGTTTATCAGCGAAAGAGGTAGCATAACTTTCCAGCCAAGCCGCATCAATTGATCGTACCTGAACCTTGGCAGGGTCCATCTAACCCAGATAAAGCACCACAGGACAAAAAGAAGCTTTATAACAAATGCCACTACTGAGCCAATTACCGTTGAATCAAGAATGGGAAAGTGCCAGCCACCAAGGTAAAGGGTAACAAAAAGCCCGGATGCTGTAATCATGTTCGCATACTCTGCAAGGAAAAACATGGAGAATTTCATACTCATATACTCTGTGTGGTAACCAATAATCTCAGATTCTCCCTCTGCAAAGTCAAAGGGAAGCCTGTTTGTCTCAGCAAACATGGATACAAAGAAAACAATTGCCCCGATGAATTGGGGAACTATATTCCATAACCCGTTCTGGGCTTCAATAATTCTGTCAAGCCTTAAACTCCCGGCTGAAATAACAACTCCTACAACAGCAAGTGTCATTGCAAGTTCGTAAGAAATGACCTGGGCGGATGCCCTCATTGCACCAAGAATTGACCACTTATTGTTAGATGCCCAACCACCGATTATTATTCCGTAAACACCCATACCGGCAAGGGCAAAAATGTATAAAACACCTATGTTGGTATCCGGCGGCAATATGCTCAAAAAATACTGTATCCCATTCTTTACAAAGGGTTTACCAAACGGTATTGCGGCAAAAGTCATTGTTGCAGGGATAAAAGAGATAACCGGAGCAATTGTGTAAAGTACTCTGTCAACATTAAGGGGCAAAACATCCTCTTTAAAAAACAATTTTAACCCATCAGCAAGGGGCTGGCCCAATCCGAATATCCTGATTTTACCAAATAGTGCCACCCTGTTTGGTCCGACCCTGTCCTGAATAAATGCAGCACCCCTTCTTTCAGCCCATGTGGCAAGAGCAACAAGGGTTAAAACCGCAACAAATACAACAACAACCTTAAAAACCATAAAAGTCTGTGGATTCAACAAACCTTCCATCATAATTCAAACCCTTCCGTTCCTAACCTGTTATAATCAAGTTCAATATTTAACTGTTCTTTTGCAAATACGGCCAACAACTCTTCCTCGCTCTTAAAATTAATATCCAGAAAAAACCATAGAGGTTTTGAAAGATACATGTAATCAACACCTTTATGTGACCTTTGAACAAGGTTTTTGGCATTTATGTAACAACCATTTTCCTCAATAAAAATAGGTGCGGGAAGAACAAGGTTTGCATTGCGACCAAATTCTGAAAGTACAGGCTCAAAAACGACAGAAAAGGTTGACTTTTTAAGAACGCTTAAAATCCTCACCTCGCTCTTTGAATGAATTTTACCCACATTGTGCAAGAATAAAGCAAAATCATAATCTATCTCTTCAATTTCAGATACCTTTGGCAGTTTCATCAATTTTAACATCCTGTCGTTAGGAGATTTCTTCTCTTCTATAAACAGCGCGGGTTCAGGCAGATCCTTTCTGAAAGAAGACGGCCTGAACACATCAAAACCTCTCTCTCTGGCAAAAAGGTAAGCAGCATAGTTTTCCTCAATAGAATGAAGAGGGGAAAGAATCACAACCCCTTTTCTAACATTTGCTTTCTCCTTAATCAGAGACACAGCATTTTCAACTGTTATCTCCTCTCCCTCTAAAACAGGCACTTTCACCCTCGATTCCCTGTCATTGTACAGTTTATATGAATATCTGCCCTCATCACAGATAAAATACTGACCAAGTTTCGGGTTTTCTGCAGTATGTATTCTAACTATCTCATCATCATCTCCATCAAGCAACTGTTTTCTATTGGAAACATCGACATAGATATTGCAACCTGCAGAACAGCCCTGACAGATGGCCTTAACCTTTTTAGTAAACCAAACCCTTTTTTTGAACCTGAACTCGTTTAATCCAAGTGCTCCAACGGGGCAAATATCTGAGATGTTGGACGCAAATGGGTTATTGTCAAGGCTCTCAGGATCAACGCAGGTGATATAGGTATGAGAACCCCTCTCAACAGTTGTTAATTCAAAAGTTTTAGTAATTTCACTTAAAAACCTGACACACCTTGTGCAAAGAACACATCTGTTTGGATTCAGGTATATCTTTTTGCTAATCTTCTGTACTTTATGCCTTTCTTTAGGGAATTCATACCTTGACCTTTGAGCACTGTATTTAAAGTAATAATCCTGTAATTTACATTCACCTGATTTGTCACAGATAGGGCAATCAACAGGGTGATCAAGAAGAATGAACTCCAATACCCCCTTTCTTGCCTCTTTTACTATCTCTGAATCAGTATAGATCTCCATACCATCAGAAACCCTCGTTGAGCAGGCTGTCATCGGCTTTGGCATACCTTTTACCTCAACGAGACACATTCTGCAGTTCCCTGCTATTGAAAGTGCGGGATGATAGCAATAATGGGGGATGTCAATCCCGAACTCCTTAGCCACTTCAAGTATTGTTTTCCCTTCCTCAACCTGATATTCTCTATCGTTTATCTTAACAGTAATCATAACCCCACCTAAAATATCGGTATTTTATTGTCAACCATGCACTTTTTGTGCTCAATATGATACTCAAATTCATCCCTGAAACGCTCAATAGCCCCTTTGATACACAGAACAGCCGCATCCCCCAGGGGACAGATGGTTCTTCCCATAATGTTTTTGCAGATGTCAAGGAGAAGGTCAACATCTCCCTTCTTACCGTTTCCATCCTCTATCCTTTTCATTATTTTATACATCCAGGGAGTCCCCTCTCTGCACGGGGTACATTGCCCGCAGGATTCATGGGCATAGAATCTGGCAAGCCTGGTAAATGCCTCAACAATACAGGTATCCTCACTCATAACCACTATCGCCCCAGAACCCAGCATTGAACCCACTTTTTTTAAGGAATCAAAATCCATTGGTATATCAAGGTGTTCAGGGCCTAAAACCGGGGCAGAAGAGCCACCGGGAATAACAGCCTTCAATTTTTTCCCGCCAATTATTCCACCGGCATGCTCGTAAATTATTTCTCTTAAAGGGGTACCCATTGGCAATTCAAAAACACCAGGATTGTTTACATGCCCGCTTACAGCAAATATCTTTGTACCGTTGTTTTTATCAGGACCTATGGTTAAAAACCAGTCGGCACCCCGTCTTATAATATCCGGAACACAGGCTATGGTTTCCACATTGTTCACTGTTGTTGGTTTTCCAAAAACTCCATACTGAGCGGGGAAAGGTGGTTTGAGCCTTGGTTTTCCAGTTTTCCCTTCAAGAGAATTGATCAAACCTGTCTCTTCTCCGCAAATGTAAGCACCTGCACCAAGGTGTATATACAGGTCAAAATCAAATCCAGAATCAAGTATGTTTTTCCCTAAAAACCCCTGATTGTATGCCTCATCAATTGCCTTTTGTACTGTTTTTGCAACAAATTCAAACTCTCCTCTTATGTAAATGTAACCTACACTTGCTCCTATAGCATATCCCCCAATAACCATGCCCTCAACAAGTTGATGGGGGTTTTCGCTCATAATATATCTATCTTTAAATGTACCGGGCTCCCCCTCATCCGCATTGCAGACAAAGTACTTTTGCCCTTCGCCTTTAGGCATAAAACTCCACTTCAAACCGGTGGGAAATCCTGCACCGCCTCTTCCTCTCAAATTGGAGCGTTTAACCTCTTCAATTATCTCATCAGGGTTCATTGACAGGGCTTTCTTCAAACCCTCGTATCCACCCAGTTTGATATAATTCTCAATGTTACGCACTTCAGGGTCAATCAGGTGTTTGAAAAGTACAATTTCAGACATCAAGCTCCCCCTTTCTGAGGGATTCAATTAAATCCTCAACCTTTTTTTCGTCTAAATTTTCAAAATATGTTTCATTAACCTGAATAACGGGTGCAGTTCCACATGAACCAAGGCACTCAACCTCTGTAATGGTAAACATGCCATCATCAGTAGTTTCTCCCGGTTTAATGCCAAGAATTTCCTCCAATTTGTCAACAAGCCTTCTTGCACCAAGTAAAGAACATGAAATATTTGTGCAAACCTGCAGGTGATATTTCCCCACAGGTTTTTTATTAAACATGGTGTAAAAAGTTGCCACATTTAACACATGAGCAACTGGAAGATTAAGGGTTTCTGCAACAAGTTTAATAACATCATCCGAAACATAACCAAACCTATCCTGAGCATAGTGTAAAAACGGAAGTGTACAGGCCGTATTGTTCGGATACCTCTCCCTTATCTTTTCAAGGGCTTTCATATCGTTTTCATCAAATCTTAACGCCATACTTCCCCCTACCTGTCCAGTTCACCTGCAATGATGTTTAAACTACCCAAAATCGCAACCGCATCCGCAATCATGTGACCTTTAACCTGCTCATCAAATGAAGAGAAAATCGGAAAACAGGGAGGCCTTACCCTGATCCTATATGGTCTTGCCTCTCCATCGGACACTATGTAAAAACCAAGTTCCCCGTTTGCCGCCTCTGTTGCAGAATATATCTCTCCTGCAGGAGGTTTTATTCCTTCCATAATCAACTTCATGTGACAGATAAGCCCTTCAATTGTGTTGTAAACCTCTTCTTTTGGAGGGAGTGCAATTTTCGGGTCATCAACAATAACAGGCCCCTCAGGTAAGTTTTCAATTGCCTGTTCAATAATCCTTACAGATTGCCTCATCTCTTCCACTCTGACAAGGTATCTGTCGTAAACATCACCCCTTGTGCCCACCGGAATCTCAAACTCATAATTTTCATAACCAAGGTAAGGCTGAACCTTTCTTAAATCCCATTCAACACCACAGGCTCTTAAACAGGGTCCTGTGTATCCATAAGATATAGCCTCTTCTGCCGGAAACTCCCCTATCCCTCTCGTTCTGTCGTACCATATTCGGTTTCTTGTCAACAATGCTTCAAGTTCATCAATCGCTTTTGGAAACTCTTTTATAAATTGCCTTATCAATTCAATTGTCCTGTCATCAAGATCTCTTTTTACACCACCTATTCTGGTATAAGATGTTGTAAGTCTCCCTCCGGTCATCCTTTCAAAGATGTCGTAAATAAATTCCCTGTACCTGAAAAGATAAAGGAACGCGGAAAATGCACCAATGTCAACAGCGTTTATCCCAACACAAACGATATGATCCGCTATCCTTCCAAGTTCACAGGCTATAACCTCAATTACCTGCGCCCTTGGAGGAGACTGGATCCCGAGCAATTTCTCAACGGCAAGGGTGTAACCAACATTGTTGTTTATGGAAGAGGTATAGTTCATCCTATCTGTAAATGGGATAAACTTTTGATAAGTCCTGTTCTCTCCAAGTTTCTCAACACCTCTGTGCAGATACCCTATCCTTGTTTCGCTCCCGACTATGGTTTCCCCCTCTAATTCCAGTATTATGTGCAAAGTACCATGAGTGATGGGATGAGAGGGCCCCATATTCACTATCATCCTCTCAGTTTTAATATCCAGCTCTTTTTTTATATTAGTCATGGCAGTGTAAATTATCTCCTTCCAGAGGATACTCTTTTCTTAAAGGGTGGCCATCAAAGCCTTCCCACATGAGAATCCTCTTTAAGTTTGGATGGTTTTTAAACCTGATACCAAACATATCGTAAACCTCACGCTCATACCAGTTTGCCGTTTTATAAAGTGAAGTCACAGAGTCTATTTCAGGCCAATCATCCTTTAATGGAACCTTTACAATTAATCTCATATACGGCTCCATCGATAGCATGTTATATATAACCTCAAACCTATACTCTTTATGAGGATAATGAACTGCCGTAAGATCAATTAACATGTTAAATCCGTTTTCTTTCAAAAAGGTTAAAACATCAACAATCTTTGCCGGATCTTTGAGAATTAAAAAGGTTTCCCCTCTTAATCCTTCCTGAAATTCAATTGAATCACCGAAGTATCTGGTCAGCAGGCTCATAATCTGTTTCATGGCTTATCTGCTCCAATCTTTTATAGAATTCTTCTATTCTTCTTTTTCTATCAAGTAAGGATTCACGCTCAACAATCCTCTGTATCTCCATAAGGCCTTTAATAAAGGCCTCAGGTCTTGGAGGACACCCATTAACATAAACATCCACCGGGATAACCCTGTCTATGCCCTGCTGAACTGCATACGATCTAAAAAAACCACCTGAACACACACAGGATCCAACAGCCATAACCCACTTTGGCTCAGCCATTTGAGCATATATCTTTCTCAACACAGGAACCATCTTCCTTGTAATTGTTCCCATAACCATCATTAAGTCGCTTTGCCTTGGCGAAAACCTCATTGCCTCTGCACCAAACCTTGAAAGGTCAAAGTGGGATGCCTGAACGGCCATAAATTCAATAGCGCAGCATGCGGTTCCAAATGGCATGGGCCACAAAGACCATTTTCTCGCCCAGTTAACCGCTTTTGAAAGCTGGGTGGTAAAAATGGTATCACCTAAAGCCTTTTCTATTCCCATTCCAGGGCTCCTTTCCACCATACATAAAAATAACCTGCAAGAAGAACAAACACAAAGAAAACCATCTCAATAAGCACAAATCTGCCTGTTGAGATATACTTCCTGTAAATAACCGCCCATGGGTACATAAAAGCAATCTCAACATCAAAGAGTATAAACAGCATGGCGATAACAAAGTATTTTACAGAATACCTTCTTCTCGCATCTTTCTGAATCAAAGGGGCACCGCACTCGTAGGTATCAAGTTTTCTCTCATGAGGCCTTTGGGGACCAAGCAAATAGGATAATCCAACCATGACAATTGCAGTTATTACTGAGAGACCAAGAAGTAAAACTATAGGCTGGAAAAGAGCAACCTGTTCCATATTGTCTCCCTTTACTGTCTGAATTTGCCGTAAAGTTTCTCGTAAGTTTTCAAAGCCTTTTCAAGCTCAGCCTTGTCGCTCTCATAACTTGCAGGATACCTTCCTGTTTTCCTTTTTATCTCCTCAGCCTTTCTTATCCTTCCTTTCAATGTCATAATCCTGTTTGCAAGTTTTCTCTTATTCTCCTGCTCTATCTGTTTGTTTTTCTGCTCTATTTTTATGTTTTCTTCAAACTTTGCAATAATGTCGTTTGCCTCCTTTAGTTTCTTTTTTAAAGCCCTGTCGTGTGGGAATTTCCTTAATCCTTCCCTGATGGTTTTTAATGCAACTTTGCACTTTGAAAGGTTGTTTTCCTTCTTTCCAATGGCAAGCTGGGCTGTTGCAATGAAGTTGTATATCAAAGTGTTGTTCATTCTGTTTTTTACCTTTAAAAGATACGGTAAAGCCTTCTTATATTCCTTGTTTCCCATATATGCAGAACCAAGGCCAAACAGTACCTGCCCATCATTGGGGTACTTTTTGTACAGACTTGAAAAAAGGTTTATCGCTGTAGCATACTGTTTTGCTCCAAGGGAAGCATTTGCGAGATTAAGCAACAATTTCTTGTCACCGGGGAAATACTTTAAACCTTTATTAGCAACATCAACCGCTTTCAGGTAATACCTCTTTTTGCTTTTCTCATCCCTGACCTTTCTTCCCTTATTTAAAAGCGCATCGGTCAACAGATAGTAAGTTGCCTTTGATCTGGGGTAAATCTGCATCGCTTTAGTCAATGCCTTTATTGCACCATCAAGGTTGTTATTGTGAATGTAAGCCAATCCCAATTCAAACCAGGCAGAAGGATTTTTAGGATTGATCCCCGTTGCATTCTTTAAATCAACAACGGCTTTGGATGAATTTTTCAACTTATTTTCACATTTACCCCTGATATAGTAAAACATTGCCTGAAATTCAGCAGGGGATTGAGGAATGTATTTTGAACACAACCTTATAGCATCTTTGCATTTACCAGAAGAAGCAAGAACCTGTGCTTCAAGAACCTTCACTTTTGGCAATTCAACCACTTTTTTATCAGATTTCATTGCAGCATTTTCCGCCATTCTAAGCATCTCAAGTGCTGATTTATAATCCTTTAACCTGTAATAGCACATCGCAGCCATGTAAGAGGGAAAGTACCAGTAACTGTACTTTTCAGCATCGACCTGAAACTCTTTCAATGCCTGCCTTATCTTTCCCTGTTTGTAAAGTTTGTAGCCTAATTTGTAATTAGCATTCACAAAGTTAACACTAAAAACCAAAACCAAGAAAAAAATCAGCACTCTTTTCATAGATTCACCTCACCTTTATTTTTTGGTAGATTTTGATTTCAAGATCTCTTTAAAACTCTCTGAAAGTTTCTTGGAAAATTCTTTTCCCTCAATCTCCGCAAGAGTAAATAAAATATGATTGGCAAAATCAATCACCACTTTTTTTTTGGCAGGATTATGTTTTAATCTTTTTAGAGATTTTAAAAATTCATTTTCAATTTTCTCGGAAAAACCGGGAATAGAAACAGTAAAATCCAGTGCAACCTTTTTCAATTGAACCATTTTTATATATAAAGGGGACTTCGACAGCATGTCCTCCTTAGTTTCTTTCCTGGGAACATAATTGGTCAATGTTTCATAGGGAAGTTTGGAAATCATTGCCAGTCCGTTCACAATTAACCCGTAAACCAATTTTGCAACCACAAAGGGGGTTAATCCACTTTTCTTTGCTATGTCCCGAATATTTGATTTGCCATCGATGTATTTCAGAATTTCCAATTCTGATGTGTTTAGTGTTTTTGAAGAGTTCGGGTTATCAATTAAAACCGGATAATAGCCAAGTGAAGGGATCTTCTTTGACAAAACCCTCCATTCATCAAGCCTCCTTGCCGCTTCCATCAGAAGGCTTGTAAGATTTGATTTAACATTTTTTGGATAACTTTTGTCAACCTTCCCCACCTTGAAAAAACCTTCAAGCCATATAGCTATTTCAAAAACAGCCTCATCACCTTCAAGATTATCCGTTTTCGCATATACAAGATTGCCATCAATAAGGACAACCCTTCCCTTTTCTCCATCTTTGTTCATAAAATTTATGATACATGTTTCTCCTGCCATATTGGCAAGTTGTAATATATCCGGAAGTTTTAATTCGCTAAGATTCCCCTCTAATATCATGTTAACCTCTAAAGATTGATAAATGGGCCCGCAAAAGCGGGCCTCTATTTATCTTGAATAATTGGTCTTTAATCTAAACCTTATGGTAAGTGTCATAATAACATCAACAGGGTGCCCTCTCAATTTTCCGGGAGTAAATTTTAACTTTTTCACCGCATTAATGGCAGCCTGCCTGAAGAATGGGTAATTCCTCAGATTTCCAGCAACAACCTTAACATCTCCAACAGTTCCATCCTTTCTCAAAACAGCCTGAACAATTATTGTCCCCTGTAAACCAGCCTTTTTACCAAGTTCTGGATAAACAACATTCGACATCAACTGTTTAAGATTATATTTGGGCTTTTCCAGTCCTATAGTTGCTTCACTGACAGGACCTGTTGGTACCGGAGGTTCATCAGGAAGATCCCCCACCATGTACTCTGAATCAAGGGTTTCAGGCGTATCCTGCTGCACATTTGTTTCAATTGGAACAACCGGTTCAGGTTCATCAGGTGTTGGATCCGGTATAGGTATCTTTTTTACCTTTTTCTGGATCTGCAATTGCTCAAGTTTTTGCTCTGGTGGAGGCGGTAAAACAATTCTTGTAACCTTTCTTTCAGTCTTTTTCTCTTCAACTATTTGCTTGGATCCAAAATCAGGCATCTTGATCCAAACAAGAGCAAGGTGAAAAATAAGCGCTATCAACAGAGCAATCTCAAAATACTTCTTATCCTCATTGTACTCCGCAAGATAATCACTTATCAGTGAATGATCGTCGATCATCTCAGGAGTATTGTTTTTTAATTCTTCAGCCATAATCTCCCCCGCTCTTTTAATATCCCCAGGCTTCAAGATCAGAGGATGTCGGGATTGTTATGGTCAATCCTTTATCCGCTGGCAGACGCCCTTCTTTAGCAACCTGCTCTTCAACCTGCTTCAATGTATCAAGCACAGCAATCATCGCCTCGTAATTTGCTTCAGGGTTTACATGGATTATTATTGGTTTTTTATAGTTTCTGGAAACCTTACCGTAAACATAGTCGTAAAGAAACTGGGTATCCCTGATTGACCTTGGTTCCTTCTGGTCAACAGAATAAGTGCCATCAGCATTGATTTTAATATAGATTGATTCTTCTTTCTCCACCTGCTCTGTCTGGTCTTTATCCTGCTGAGGCAGAATGTGCTCAATACCTTTGGTTGCACTGATAACTGTGGTTAACATAAAGAAAACTATAAGAAGAAAAGCAATATCTGCCATTGATGCGGTCGGGATTTCAGGCTGCTCTTTTTCTTTTTGCAATTTCATAGCCACTCTCCCTTACTGCCCTTTGGTTTTTAATTCAGTCAAAAACTGTAAATTCTTAACCCTTGCCTGTTGCAATTGCTCCAATATCTTATCAATCACATGCCACTTAACCCTCTTATCAGCCTTCAAAACAACATGCTGCTCCGGGTCTTTAGACATCAGATCAACTGCAAAAGACAGAACATCCGACGCATCAATGGGATGGGTATCCTCTTTCCCATCTGATACCTTTATGTATCCATCTTCAGTTACAACTATAAAAGCAGAACCTTTTACCACTTCACTCCTTACAACAGACGCAGGAAGTGTGAGAACAGTTTTATCAACCTGAAAAACTGTGGTTATCATAAAGAACACAATTAGAAGGAAAGCAATGTCTGCCATTGAAGCCGTAGGGATGTAAGCCTCAATTGTTTTTGTTTTTCTTAGTTTCATTGCTTATCCTTTCTTACTGTAAAGACTCTATTTCTCCGAAAGTCTCCAGTAAAACATTTGATGCAGATTCTATCTCTCTTATAAACCCTGCAATCAATGAAGTGTAATAGTTGTAAAACATCAAAACAGGCACAGCAACAATAAGACCACCTGCAGTTGTAATCAAAGCCTCAGAAATACCTTCAGCAACCTTTCCAGGATCATTTAATTTTGACATAGCATCAAAAGATTGAATCATACCGGTAACTGTACCAAGGAAGCCAAGCATCGGTGCAAGGTTTGCAACGGATGCAAGAATTCCAAGACCCTTTTCAAGCCTTGCAATTTCGTGGATTGCAGCGTTTTCCATTGCTTTTTCTATCTCTTCCTGGGGTCTTCCAAATTTAAGCAACCCTGCCTTTAAGATTGATGCAATGGGGCTTCTGTACTCTTCACAGAGATCAATAGCAGCCTTGATGTTCTTTTTCCTCAAAATTGCTTTAAGCCTGCCAAGAAACTCTGAAGTGTTTATCCTTGCCTTGTAAAGGATAAAACCTTTATAAATGATAACAACCAGTGCCATAATGGAAAAAAGGGCAAGAACATACATAATCGGTCCGCCTTTATCCATGTATTCCATTAATCCATTTGTAAATGCTCCCACGATTTACCTCCTTATCATTTTTGTTTAGAAAAACATTTTAATCTTTTTTTGATTAAAAAACTTTCTACTCACCTCCCTTTAATCTTTTATTCAAACATAAAATTTTTATCACAATAGCAAACTAAATTCAAGTTATTATATTTCCCTAAATCTTTTTTCATAAGTTAAAAGTTCTATTTTGTTTTTTTCTCTGTTTTGCTTTTTGGGACATCTTTGGGCCAGATTTTTGAGTACAGGATCCCGTTATCAGAAAAATAAAGAACCACCTTTTTCTTTAAATTGGGTTCCCTGTAAACCCATGCTATAACTGTTCTTCCATATTTATCTTTTTGTTTCACCTTTTCAAGAGGGTATCCAATTAAAGCCTGCACTTCTTCCATTGTCATTTTCTTTTTAATTTTCTTAAATTCATCGTATGTTAAAAATTCCCAATCGTTTATCTTTTCCAATAGTTTCTTGGCATCTTCATTGTCTGGTGAAAATTCAAGTACATTCTCAACCATCTCTTTTGCCTTTGAATACTTGCCCCTCTCTATCCAACCCTGTGCATAGTAAAGTTGAACAAAATCCATCATTTTGTTAGCCTCAGCATTGTTTGGATCCACATCAAGAACCTTTTTAGCAGCATTGTAAAGCTTCTGAATTGTGTCATCTTTTTCTTTTTTTGTTTGAAGTTGATCAAACTGTGATTTTAAATCCTTCATGGCCTTAAGGTTCCTGGCAAGCTCCTCTTGATTTACCTGAGTTTTTTTTGTCTCTTCTTTTTTCTTTGCCTCCTTTTTACCCCCGCACCCTATCAAACCGGTAGTAAGGACAAAAACCAAGACCAAGTAAAAAAACCTTTTCATGTTGCCTCCTTTTAAGATACATCTCAATTTTACTATACACCATTTAATCCGCTTTTAAAACCCTTTAAGTATCCCTTTTTTGTTTTTAAAAATGAAAAAACTCATTTTTTAATTTGATCTTTTTTCGTATTCCTTAGCATTGTGGTAAAGTTTAAACTTCGCACCACTTTTAATTGTTCTTCCATCTCTGACAATTACCTCAACCCCACCTTTTATCATGGAACTGACGGATTTAAGGTTAACCTTAGCGTAAAGGAAACCAAACTTCATCTCGGCGGGCTTCACTTCAACAAATACGCTGTGTTCAGTAATAAGATGCCTGAACTTATCCTCAATAAAGGCTTTTAAAATTACACATTTCCCATCTTTAGAAAGCCTTATTTCCTCTATATCTCCAATCTTTACACCTCTACACATAACCGGGGCCCCTTCTTCAATGGTTTTGATCTCGTCAGTTATAAGGTATATTCTTAACCCCATTTTAAATACACTATCAACGGGATTAACCCCCGCAAGTTTAAGGTTTCTCACAGGCTTCCCTCCCCTTTCGCAGGCAACCTCAAGATACGGTGACATGATTGAAGAAAGGTTTTTAACCTCACCCACCCTGATCACAGGTGTTTTAAGGTAAAATCTGGCTCTGTCCGTTAATAGATATGAATAATTTTTCGCAATGTAAACGGTTAACTTTACCAGATCTTTTTTGATTTTCACACATTTCACCTTTCCAACCACCACTCCAAGGTAAACTACTGGAGAGTTTTCTTTTATGCCATAAGCCTTTTTCATGGATAAAAATCCCTGAACATATTTCTCTTCTTCCAGTTCTTTTTTAGAAAAGAGTTTGTACTTCTTTAGCGGCTTTGAATTACTTTTCAGATTACTTTTTATTAAAATACAGCCCCTTAAAAGAGAAGACAATGGCCCTGTTTTAATATCTATACCCTTTATGCCTATATGCACATCAATCCCGGATGCCCGGTAAAACACGGTTGAAGTGTTTATCAATGAAGAGTATCTTTTTTCTATAAACACTTTTAAAACAAACCTGCCTTTACCAGGGTAATCAATTTGAAAGACCTTTCCTATCGGAAGCCCTTTGTAGTAAATCTTCATGCCCCTGTAAATACCCTCAATGTCACCTGTAATAAGTTTTGTTTTTAACCCATTTCCGGTTTCAAACATGTAATCTTGAGCCTGTTTTCTATTTGAAAATACCGGGAACAAAAGGTGTTTCGAGGGTTTCCTGTCTAAAGTAATAAACTCAAGCCCCTCCAGGAGTATTGATTTTAAAGAAGGTACATCAACATCTATTCCCTCAGGTGATAAATTGACTTTTATACTCTTTTTTTTGTAAAAAACTGCGTCTTTTTTAAAGAGGTAGCGGTATCTATCGTAAATTACGGCTCTATACCTTTCAGCGTTGTTTACAGATAAAACTTCTCTTACCTCTCCAACCACATTGTTCCCATAAAATATTAATTCGCCAGGGTAAAGAGCATGGACCATCCTTGAATCAAGGATTATATTCAAAGCGTTTTTGAAAGGTTTAAGATGGTGTAGTTTGTAGGTGTCCCCCTTTCCGCCCTTTTCGTTGTAGAAAGCAAATTCGATATGGGTTCCTCTTAAAATTGAAAAGAGGGAAGGGTTTTTGAATGATAATCTTTCAATCCAGAAAACAGACCTGTATTTTAAATACTTCTGGTACCTTGTTTTCATCCTGACATAAAAAACTCTCGTATCCTTCTCCACATTGTAGGTAGAATTTATCACTTTACCTGCGACTTCTCCTTTGTAATAAACAAGTTTAAGGGGAGATTGAACAAGATGAGCCCGGTTTAAAACCAGTTTGATTACCTTCCTCGAATACTCTATCTCACTTTTTGAAGAGTAAAGGTAAAACCCTTTGTTGTTGCAAATTGCCCTTTTAGTTGAAGAATTGGTTAACTCACAAACAGGAGTTGAATTGTCTGGAGAATCAAACTCAATCCCACCAAAGAAAAAGTTTAAGGCATTGTTAACCCTGATCTTGAGATCCGGAAGGGAGGCCTTGATATCAAGTGGAGAGATCTTCCAGAAATGGCTGTTCACTTTTACAAGGTTAGAAAACCTGTTGTCTATGGAAATAATATACCTGACCTCTTTTCCTTCCAGTGACTTTCTTGCTATGTTTCCAACTATAAAATTTTTAAATAGAACAGGAGCCCCCTCAATCAATGAGCCGTCTTCACTGAAAAGTTTAAAGTATGTTACATTGGTTTTCGGTTCCTCTTCATAACCGTTAAATTTTCTCTGTTTCTTTAATGTTTCGAGTTTTAAAGGGTCTTTTGATGCAGGAGAAAACTCTATGTATGTACCAGAAAAAAGCGTGGATAAACCGGTAAACTCAGTTGGTTTCAACTTTGGACTGACCTTCCAGAACCTTGCCCCTTCCGTTAGATACTTTGCAAAACTCTTTTTTATCCTCGCCGTTATTACAAACCTGTCAAGATTATAGGGGTCCACCGCAATATCTTTCACAACACCAATTAAAATTCCCCTGTACTTTATCGGGGTTTCATCCTGCTTAAAACCCCGTGCATCTTTAAAAATTATTGTTACTGTTTCGCCCATTTTTGAGTACTCGTTAAAAAGCATAATTGCAGAAAGAATGATTGCAATAACAGGGATAACCCAGATAAGATAAATAGTTGATCTCTTTTTAATTAAAGGTTTCATCTTTTACTCCAGTACATTTTTGTATCAAAACTTTTTGTAGCAAGAATGGTGCATATAACCACAAGGGCAAACGGAATCACCGCAGGCCCCGGTTTTGCAAAGGCAATAAATCCGTATTGAACAAGCGAACTCATCAAAGCAACAACAAAAACATCAAGCATTGACCATTTCCCTATAAACTTAAGAATCTGATACAGGTAAATGCTCTTCAATTTCAACTCTTCAACATCAAGGTGATAGACAAGCAACAGAAAAACAATCCCAACAATTTTAACTATGGGTATAAGTATGCTTGCAACAAATATAACCAGAGCCACAAAATAATCGCCATGTATAAAAAAATAAACTATCCCTGAAAAAATAGTGTTACTTTCAACTTTACCCAGGCTTCCCGTTGTCATCATTGGAAGCATATAGGCGGGAAGCATAAAAAAGACCGCTGCCAGCGAATATGCCCAGGTTTTAAATACAGAAAATTTTACACTTCTATCCACTTTCAAGTCCTCTGTTATAGTACAATTCCCCTGCATGTAAACATTGATCCTTTCCACAGAAAAACATCACATCCTCAGGGTTAAACCACTGAACCGAAACATAAAATGTTGAAAGAAAAAGTATAAAAACAATGGTACCATACCCTATCGAAATTTCAGCAATGCTTTTAAGTTTTATTATCGCAATGAAAATCCCTACAAGGTAAACCTCTGCCATATTCCACATACTTATATTTTCGTATAAATAAAGAAGTTTGAACACAAAAGGGGTTATTATCCCCAACCTCACTGCAAAAACAATGGTTATTGTTAAAATCAGCATTGTGTAAGGTATAACGATGACACTCAAGCCAAGTATGAAAGCGGTGAGGTATCTTCCTGATTCAATCAAATGACCCAGCCCTGAAATAAAAGTGGTGCTCCTTTCTATTCCCATTATCTTTATTGAAATAAGGGGCATATTTAACATCCAGAAAAAAAGTATAAGGCTTGTGAGAGATATAAAAAAAACATACTGAAATGGCTGACCCTTTCTATAAACAAGGCTGTGACATACGGGACAAATATAGTGGGTATCAAGTTTTATTTCATCAATCTCAATCTTTGTCCCACAATACTCACATTGTTTTATAACTCTCATATATTTTTTATTTTAGCACAGATTTTATGCACCGTTATTTAACAAGCCAAATATTCTTCTGAAGGTCTGAAAGAAACCTTCCCCCTTCATCCGTTACCACAATTATTTCCTCAATTGTTGCAACGCCATATCCCTCGATTCTCACCCTCGGTTCAAGGGTGTAAACCTGATTCTTCTCAATCTTTTTGTAAGGAAGTTCCCCGTACCTGTCCCATTCAGGGGCAAGTAATCCTCCTCCATCATGGGCAGCCCTTCCCACCTGGTGCCCAAGGGCATGGGGATATTCGTTAAAACCCCTTTCAGTAATAACATTTCTTGCAATAGCATCTATTTCCCTGCCCTCCATACCGGGCCTGATTGCTTTTGCACTTTCTATAATAGCGTCCCTTACAGCATTAAATCCATTTATAACCTCATCCGGGGCATCGCTTTCTCCCTCTCTTAACACATACCATGTTCTCTGCAGATCGGAACAGTAATCGTTGATCCTTAAACCGAAATCCATATTCAACACATGCCCTCTCTCTATAATCCTGTCAGTGGGACCTGTATGTGCCTCTCCCTCCTCAGGTATCCCGGTAAAAACAGATGGGCACATCTCAATATCCCATGCAGGCTCATACCCCAGTTCATTCATCCTTTCCACCATAAACTCGTGCACCTGCTTTTCTGTAAGACCAGGTCTCAAATAATCCCATACCTCTTTGTACAATCTTTCCGTTTCTTTAATTGCAAACTTTATCCTCTCAATCTCGGTTTTTGATTTTCTCCCCCTCAATGCAGACAATATGGGTTCCGATGACACAAGTCTGTTTGAAAATGGGGTGTTTTTCAATATTTTTTTTAGTGTCAGGTAACTTCCGTAAGTTAGCCCGTCTGCCATTACATTGTCCTCCGAAAAATTTATCGCTATACTCCCGGGATTCTTTCTGTGCAAATAATCAATCAAAGGTTCCTTTATGGATTTCAGATAGGGTACAACTTTATCAAATATACCCCTTCTGGATATGTTTGCCTCATCAAGGCTGCCAACTATTGCAAGACTGCCTTCGTCTTTCGTAATAATAAATGCTGAATGCCAGGTGTAACCTGTTCCAAGTATAAGGTCTGTTGCAGGGTCATGGAGGGTATGACTCTCTCTTCCAAAGGTAAGCCACATATCTATATCTATTTCTTTTAAAATTTCAATGGCCTGTTCAATCTTTTCTCTGTACATTTTCATACCTCCACAACCTGTCTTTTAAGTTTAAGATAAGCCCTTACAAAGGCAGGTACCTCAGCTAGATTATCCTGAGAATCTTCAGAGTCTTCAACAGAAAAAAATCCTGGCATCTGGAGAGAGACTTTTTTGATGTACTTCTCGGCAATGGATTTTAGAGGATAGTTGGAGTGATGATAATTCTTAGCAGAGGTATCCTCTATCTCCTGAATAACTCCAGGTTCAAAATCTGAATTCTGTACCTCGGAGAGGTGTTCAGTAGTTTCGTCAGAGGTATCAAAAGAATCATCAAGTAATATTTCATCCTGGCTTTCCTCAATTATGACATCGCCACTTTCTATTATGAAACTGTTGTCTATCTTCTTCTTAAACTCATCTTCGGTTATCGGTTTAAAACTTGAGTAATCATAACCAGTGGCAATAATAGTTATCCTTATTTCATCCCCTGCCTCCTCATCAAGAACCATGCCCCTTATAAAATTCACATTGATGTTGGTTCCGAGAGTATCATGAACCGCTCTCATTATTGTGTCGTACTCCTTTACTGTCAATTCATTTTCCCCTGATCCATAGGTTATGTTGAGTATCAAACCCTTTGCCTGACTTAACGGATAATCATCAAGAAGGGGAGATTTCCTTGCCTCCTCAAATGCCAGCAATGCCCTGTCTTTCCCAGATGCCTTGCCAAGCCCTAAAAGGGCAAATCCCCTGTACTGGAAGATGGTTCTTACATCTGCAAAATCCACATTCTCAACCCCTGGTTTGAAAAGTAGATCTATTATCCCTCTCAATGCCTTCTCAAGAACACTATCAATCTCTCTATATGCCATGGAAAAAGGTACATTGGGATCAAAAATCTCTTTTATTTTGTCATTTTTAAGAATTATCATCGAATCAACATGTTCCTTCAAATCGTTAAAACCCTTCAAAAAGTTCTCATACCTGCACCACCTGTCAGAGCAGAAAGGTTCAGTGACTATGGCGATTGATAGTATCCCCATCTCCTTTGCAATTTCAGCAATAACAGGTGCCGCTCCAGTTCCTGTCCCTCCGCCAAGCCCCGCTGTAATAAAAAGCATCTGGCTTCCCGATATTATTGACATAAGTTTATCCTTGTCCTCAAGTGCCGCCTGCCTGGCTTTTTCAGGGTCTGAACCCGCACCCTCACCTCTCGTTAATTTTTTACCAATCTGTATCTTTACAGGTGCCTTTGAGGTCATTAATGATTGATGGTCAGTATTGACTGCAACAAATTCAACATTTTCTATATTCGACTCAATCATTCTGTTTACTGCATTACAGCCTGCTCCTCCAACGCCAATGACCTTTATTTTTGGTATCTGGCTTAAAGCCTCCTCAATTGTGAATTCCGGAGTCATTATTCACCTCCCTTTTTTTTGAAAAAAATTGTTTTTATTTTCCCCACCAGCCTGTTTAAAAAACCTGAACTTAAAACAGGCTTTCTAATATCCCCGGCAAAGTATTCAGCAAGGCCATAAACGGGGACAAATTCAGGTGTATTTATCTCTTCAAAATCAATTCCAGAATCAATAAAGGGGGTTGCAACAAGGGAAGGTACTCCAAATACCTCTCCCGCTATATCACCAACTCCTTCAAGTTTGGCACTTCCACCTGCCAGAACAACCTGGGAAAATGTTATGCCTCTTGCCGAAAGACTATGATTTTTGTCTATTTCATCCTTTACAAGGGTAAATATCTCTCTAACCCTCTCCTGCATAACAAGTTTCAATTGCTCAAGGGTAAGGAAATTATCGCTTAAAAGATCCTGCTCTATGTAAACATTTTTCTGGCTATCTTCGGCATCAATTATTAAATTTCCGTACTTTTTCTTTATCTTCTCAGCCTTTTCAAAGTTCTTGTCATCAACGCTTTTCCCGAATGCTTTTATTATGTCAGATGTTACATGATACCCTCCAAATGGCAGTGAAAAGTAATGAACAATGCTGTTGTTTTTAAATATTACACAATCTGTGAAAGAAGCCCCAAAATCAAGGTAAAGTGCCCCATTTTTTCTGGCAGTGTAAGGAACAGCCTTCAGTGCACCAGGTATATAAGGAACAGTGCATCTGTCAAAAAGTATCTCCAGCTCTTCAAATATTGACTGAAGTGTGGTTAGAATGTATGTTTTTGCAAGTACATAGAACATCTCCATACTGAAAGAAAATGCCGCAAGGCTGACAGGATTGTCCACTATTTCAGAGTGAACCTTGTTCGAGGTGGGATAAACCCTGTATTCATTTATTATAAAATCAATCAGAGTGCTTTCATGTTCACTTGTCCCCCTTTTTATGTCCTCAATTATCTTTTCTGTTAACTGGCTCACATCGTTGTTTGTGATAAGGGAAGAGCCTTTGGAATCTGCAACATTCATTGATTTTACAATGTTATTGCAGAATGTATTTACCGGGGGAATTGACAGATAAACCTCGTCTATGTAATCTCCAACCTCAGAGATAAGGGGGTCAACCACATTTGCAATTTGTTTTTTCAGTGCCTCTGGATTTTTTATACTTCCATTTTCCAGTCCAAGACTCCTCTCTTTTTTAGCCGCAAGAACATGAATTGAGTTTTTGAACTCAACTATCTCAAAAACAATGCCTTTCAACTCGTACGAGCCAAGATCAAGTGCAAGTGTTATCTTTCTCCCCATTTATCCCCCCCATCAGTCTTTTTTACAATAATCTGGTCTTTAAAAGAGAGATCAACATACTCAATTCCTTTGATGTTTTCTGACAACCTTTTTTTTATCTTTAAAAACACCATAAGGTTGTTAAAGTTCCCCAAAGGGTCAAGGTAAACCGCTGGTTTAAAATCGTTAAGAAAAACAAGCCATTTGCGGTCTTTATCCCTGACAATTATCTCTGAAATGTCAGCAAAGAAGTATTCTCCTCCATCCACCTCGGGCATCACCTTAATCTTATCCACAATAAAGGGAATATCTCCTTTTTTACATGTCAAAACAGGAAGATAAACATAGCCAAAATTCCTGCTTTTAAATTTACACAGTATCTCTCCATTCTCTCCAACAATCCACAGTTCCCCCTTTTGATCTCTGTAAAAAACAAATGGGCTTTGTTCTTCAATATAAACCACAAGTTTACTGGAAAGTATGTTTGAAACAGCAATAGATTTAATCCATTTAAACCTTTTTTTTAACTCTTTTTTTAGGGTTGTTCTTTTAATCTTCCAGTTAACCTTACCTTTATACACCGATAAAAATTTACTCACAATTTCCGGAGAATTGTATTGTACACCTTTAACCTCTATACGCTTTACAACAAAAAACCTTTGAAAAAAGTTCTTCACAGGCGGAAAAGCAAAAATTGCAATGGAAAAGATCAAAACAACAGCAAAAGCACTGCTTAAAACACCCCTGAAATGCCTTTTCAAAAATCTTCTTATTTTAAATCCAAGTCTGCTTCTTCTTCTAATCATATATATCCCTTCCAAACTTTCTTGCAAAAGAATCAATGTAACCCGCACCCAAAAAGGCAATTAGAGAATAGTTTTTCAGGTTTTGCTTTAAAAAATCAAAAAGGTCATCCTCACCTTTCATATAAACACAGTTTAATCCCCTTGTTTTCAATTCTCTTGCCATAGTGATAGAATCTACCCCTTCTATGGGGGTTTCACCTGCAGGGTATATGGGAAGTACAACAACATCACAGTACTCAGGGAAACAATTAATAAAATCATTGAATAATGCTCTCGTTCTGGAGTACCTGTGAGGCTGAAAAACAATCAGCATTCTGTGGGGATTATAAAAATCCTTCAAAGCCTCTATGGTTTTACTGATCTCCACAGGGTGATGGGCATAGTCTGTAATAATCGTAACATCATCACTTTTACCCACAACCTCACACCTTCTTTTTGTGCCACTGTATGTTTGCAAGCCCTTTTTGATAATGTCAACCTGTATGTTAACCTCTCTCGCAAGTGCAATAACAGAGGTCGCATTCAAAATGTTGAAGATACCGGGCACTCTGATCTCAAATTCCCCAAGATTACTGCCATTTTCATCTACCACAAATTTATAGCAATCTTTTTCCCTTTTTACCTGTGATATCCTGTAAAAACTCGCCTCCGAAAATCCAAAGGTAATAACCCTTTTGTTTATGTATGGGATAATGTCAAAGCAATTTTTATCATCGGCATTTAAAATTACAGAACCGAAAAATGGCACAGTATTTGCAAACTTTATAAAGGTTTTCTTGATGTCATCAATGTCTTTGTAAAAATCAAGATGGTCAAGATCTATATTTGTTATGATTGCAAAAACCGGGGAAAGATTCAGATGAGACCTATCCGATTCATCAGCCTCTGCAATAAGGAATTCAGAATTTCCAAGTTTTGCATTGGAGTTTAACTTCTGAAAAATTCCTCCTATTATGACAGTTGGATCCAGTCCTGCTTCGTTAAATACGCTTGCAGCCATTGCGGTTGTGGTTGTCTTTCCGTGGGTGCCGGATATTGCAATACCATATTTCATCCTCATCAATTCAGCAAGCATTACACCCCTTTTTATTACAGGGATGTTTAATCTTTTAGCCTCTTTAACCTCCACATTGTTTTCCTTTATTGCCGTTGAAACGACAACAAGATCCGCCCCTTTCACATTTTCAGATTTGTGTTCGTAGAAGATCTTTATCCCCATCGATTCAAGCCTTTGCGTGTATGGTGACCTTGAAATATCCGATCCCTGAATTTTAAATCTCATATTGTGCAAAACCTCAGCTATTCCGCTCATTCCCGTACCACCTATTCCCACAAAGTGTATGGTTTTAATCTTCCAGAACATCCTTCCCCCTACACCCTTGCCTTTAAAACCATGGCAATCATTGTTATGTTAATCAGATACGATGTCCCGCCATAACTTACAAATGGAAGTGATATTCCTTTTTCAGGCAAAACCTGAAAATTAACCCCAAAATGGAGTAAAGCCTGAACAAATATGACAAATCCTATGCCGGTAACCAGGTACTGAACAAAAACACTGTCCGAGTTTAACCCTATTCTCAGGATAGAAATAAACATTATTAAAAATAGAAAACCAAGAATGCAAACACCCAAAATACCGGTTTCCTCAAGAGCAAGCACCGAAATATAATCGTTCTGTCTTTCGGGAAGGTATTTTGTTAAAGAACCCTGAGAAAGTCCTGCTCCAAACCAGGTTGCATTTTCTATCGCCTCTTTCACCTTTGATGACTGCATGGAATAAGCAATTTCTCTCTCATAGGTTCTGGGAAGCAACTTCAAAGAAAAATGAGAAAAATCAAAATCTATTTTGTAAGGAAAGAATTTCCTTGTAAACCTGATAACTCTTCTTTTTTGATATGAAACCATGCTTACAACTCTTGCTTTGGCCATTTTTGTAAATCTAAATCTTTTAGCAAGTTTATCTGGTAAAAAGTAAAAAAACACAAGTAAGACAGAAATTATGGCCACAAAAGATATAACAATGACAACCTTTTTTCTATCGTACATATTTGCCACAACAAACAATACTGTTGATATAAAGACTATGAAAAAACTCATTCCAAGATCCGGCTCAAAGAGTATTAAAACAGAAAGAACAAGGATAAAAGCATAAACAATGCACTGCATCAGAGTATCTCTGGGATACTTGTAAATGCTATAGGCTATCAATGAAATCACATAAAGTTTAACGATCTCTGATACCTGAATCGAAATAGGACCAATGTAAAGCCATCTTCTTGCATTATTCATGGGTTTACCAAAAATAAGGAGGTATGTAAGAAGCAAAAAAAGAATTATTCCACCGACAATGTATATCCACCTTTTTTTCAAAATATCAAATTCAAAAAACCTTAAAACAAGCACAAAAACCACAATACCCAAAGAAACCAGTAAAACCTCTTTGAAAAAGTACTTTCTCTGGGTGGTGATTACAGAAGCATTTAGCAGTAATCCGAAGAATGTAAGAAAAATTGTAGACACAAAAACCACTGCCTTATCTAAATTCATCTTTTAACCTCGAAACAATTGACTTAAAAACCCTGCCCCTGTCTTCATAACTGGCAAACTGGTCAAAACTCGAACAGGCAGGTGAAAGAAGGATAACATCTCCCTTTTCAGCCTCTCTAAAGGCATGCCTTACAGCGTTGTCAATCTCTGTTGAGATCTCACATTCCATAAACTCTTTCAGATTTTCATAAAAAAGAGGAGCAGATTCTCCAATGAAGTACGCCTTTTTTATTCTCTTTTTGAAGGAAAAAAAGTCTGTGAAATCACCTCCCTTGTATATCCCGCCGGCGATCCATCTTATGTTCTCAAATGAAGAGAGAGCCTTTTTAACGGAATCAAAGTTTGTGGCTTTTGAGTCGTTGTAAAAGTAAACCCCATTCAAAACATCCACAAACTCAAGTCTGTGTTCTATAGGTTTAAATGATTTCAATTTTTCAACACTTTTTTTTATATCCACTCCAGCACTATAAGCCATTGCAATGGCAAATGCAGCATTGTAAAGATTGTGTAATCCCCTGATTTTCAGATCAAAAGGGTCAACAATGAGCCTTCTTTCATAAAATATACCTTTTTCATTCACAGAAAACGGCTTTGTATTTTCACCAATCCATTCGGTAAAAGAGGGGAAATAAGACCTGTAATTAAGAGTTTCAATATCGTTTGCATTTGCAAAAAAGTGTTGATTTTTATTCATATTTTTGAAAATGTTAAACTTTGCCAGATAATAATCTTCAGTTGAACCATATCTGTCAAGGTGGTCAGGAGAAAGGTTCAAAATACACGCAATATCAGGGCAGAAATCCCTGATGAGTTCAAGTTGAAAAGATGAAAGTTCAACAACATACCATCCATCAAACCCCTGCTCCAAAAGGGCTTTGCAAAATGGATAACCGTAATTCCCACATGTTACGGTTTCCATTATATGACCGGTTATCGCTGTTGTTGTGGTTTTACCGTTGGAACCGGTTATCCCTATAACCCTGCCCTTTAAAAACCTGAATCCAAATTCAATTTCAGATACAACATCCATTCCTTTTCCAATAAAACTTTTAACCAATTTGTGATTATGAGGAACACCCGGTGAAACCACAACAGTGTCAAAATCCATCTCCTTTAACTCATTCTTTTTTAAAAGTTCAACATTAAAAGTGTTTAAAAACTCATCTGTTTCTCTATTCATTTTTTCCGGGAAATCATCGTAAAGAAAGCATTTGAAATTCATATTGCAACCCAATTCAAGTGCAGCAAGCCCACTCTTTCCACCGCCTATTGCAAGAAGTTTTTTCATTTTTCTCTCCAGAACTCTAAAATGCTATTTACTATAACCTCTCCCTTCATACCCCTTGAAGCCTTTACGATCACCAGATCACCTTTTTGTAATATGTCGTTAATAGAGTTTGCAATATCTATATTCGTGTTAAAATGGTATTTTTCCTTTGTTTTTAACTGCCTGTGGATCATCTCACTCTCATTGCCCCAGGTAATAACCACATCAAAGTCACTTTCCTCAAGCTGTTTTCCTATTTGAGAGTGAAGTTCCTCAGAAAAATTATCAAGTTCAAGCATATCTCCAACTATAGCAACCTTTCTCCCTTCATATTCAACCCTTGAAAAGTGTGATAAAACCCTTCTCAAAGCATCAGGATTGGAGTTGTAACAATCATCGTAAAGCAACAAAGGCTCTTTCAAAACAAACCTTCCCCTGTTTCTGATGGCTTTAAATTCATTCATCGCATTCAAAATCTTTTCTTTCGGAATACCTGCTATCAAAGAAGTGAGTATGGCAGCAGCAATATTGTAACAATTAAACCTTCCCACAAGACCTGTATGGAGTTTTAGAGTCATTCCCTGGTATTCAAATTCAACTGAAGAACTGTCGAGACCTGTTACACACCTTTTTATCTTGAGATCAGCAGAATCAGAATAGCCAAAAGAGTACTTTATGCCAACAAATCTGTCAACACTCGTTTTTACGAGTATATCGTCACAATTGAAAACTATAATGGTTTTTTCATCTGCATTTAACAATATCTCGGATTTTGCCTCCCTGACCTCTTCAAGGCTGTTGAAGTTGCCAATGTGGGCAGAGTAAACATTTAGCCATACCCTAATTTCTGGATTGAGAATATCAACAAGTTTCTTTATTTCTCCCCTGAAACTCATACCCAGTTCAGCAACAAAGTAATCAATCTTTTGATTAATCTCATTTAAAATAGACAGAGGAAGTCCCAGGGTATTGTTGAAATTTCCGGGAGTACACCTTGTGTTGAAATATGATCTAAATGTTCTGCAAATCAACTCTTTTGTGGTGGTTTTACCTGCGCTTCCTGTAATTGCTACTGAACCATTTATCATTGTTTCTGCATGCTTTTTTGCAGCCTTTTGAAGCGCAATTAATGTGTCTGAAACATAGAACACATTTTCAAACCCTTTAAGACCCACAGTTTTCCTTCTTGAACTTACAAGAAAAGCCACTGCTCCCTTCTTTTTTGCATCTTCAAGGTAACGGTGTCCATCGTTTTTATCTGTTTTTATGGCAATAAACATATCTCCCTTTTTCAAAGTCCTCGAATCAATAGAAAATCCCCCTATCTCCGTATCGCGGAAATTTTCTGCTTTCTTCCCAATTAATCTGCCAAAATCACTTACCTTCATACAAGCCCCAGTGCTTCAAGCGCAACTTGTTTGTCGTTGAACGGTATTGGTGTTTCGCCTATTATCTGATAGTCCTCATGCCCTTTTCCCGCTATTACGACAAGATCTCCCTCTCCTGCCTGATCTATTGCTTCAAAAATAGCCTCTTTTCTGTCCTTTATGTAAGTAACCTGTTTTTTAAAATCCCTTCCCTTTTTAATATCATTGAATATGTCTTCAATACTCTCACCCCTGGGGTTATCTGCAGTAACAAAAACCAGATCAGAGTGTTTGCAAACAGATTCAAGCATTAATGGCCTTTTGGTTTTGTCCCTTTCACCCCCACACCCGAAAACGGTTATCAGTTTATTCTTACAATGCTTTTTTAAAGAATGTAGCAATTTATCAAGCCCCTCCGGCGTATGAGCAAAATCAATTATCACCTTAAAACCTTTTCCGGAGTTTATCACCTCAACCCTCCCTGGAACAGAAAATGCCTGAGAAACTCTCTCAATAAAACCTTTAGTGGCAATATTAAACCCGGACAGAACACCCAGAGCAAACCCGAGATTATAGGCATTGTACTCACCTATCATGGGGAAATTAATGGAAACTTCTTTTCCACCAATAAGGTAATCAATAAAAAGGGAACTTGCTTCTTCCACTATTCTTTTAATTTTAATATGACATCTCTCACCCTTTCCAACGCAAATAGGGTTTTTACAAAGTGGAACAAGCCTGTCAAAAACATCAACATCTCCATTAACAACGCAGAAACCGTTTCCCTTAAGAAACCCGAATAAAGATGCTTTGGCCTTAAAGTAATTGTCCATTGTCTTGTAAAAGTCAAGATGGTCCCTGGAAAAACCGGTAAAAACAACTGAATCAAATTTCATACCATGAACCCTCTTAAAGGTCAGAGCATGGGCAGAAACTTCAATCACAGCATACTGCTTCCCGCTTTCAACCATTTCTTTCAGATAACAGAAGATGTCGGTTGATTCTGGCGTGGTCAGCCTTGCTTTTTCAAGCCTTTTACCTGTATCTATTTCAACAGTGCTTATTAAACCTGAATTTAAAGCATCTTTTAAAAGATAGCATGTGGTGGTTTTTCCATTGGTACCGGTTACACCCACAAGTTTTAAAAAACGCTGGGGATTTCCATAGAAGTTGGCTGAGATCAAAGCCTGCGCCTCTCTAATATTGTCAACCACAACAAATGGGTAACCTGAAAGCGCCTCTTCTCCAAAAAAAACGGAAACCCCCCGTTTAAAGCATGTGGGAATGAAAAGGAAACCATCGTATTTAAAGCCCTTTCGGGCAAAATACCCATAACCTTCATGGCAATCTTTTGAATTGTAACAAAGCCCTTTAACCTCGGTGTTCAAATCTGCATTTATCTCTCTTATTTTTACCCCTTTTAACAGTTCACCCAATTTCATAATTCGTTTCCAATTACCTGTACTTTTTGATTGTTTAACATTCTGTAATCCTTTACAAAACCATGTCCTTTACAGATAAAATCGTATCCGTTTAAAGAAAGTTTCTGGATCGCCTCCCTCATTGAAAGACCTTTAAGTCCAAGTGGATCATCTCTGGTTTTTTTAACAAATAGAGGCTCATTAAAATCATCTACCGGACTATCCGGTACAGGTATCTCTATATTGTTCATCTCTTCCATAATCAGAGGATATATTTTAAGCACTATTTCCTTAAAAAGAGGAGCGGCCACTTCTCCTCCATAATACTTTCCGCATTGTGGGTTGTCCACCACAACATAAACAGAGATGGCTGGATTTCTAACCGGGAAAAACCCGTAAAAAGAGGCGATATACGAGTTTGAATACCTTTTACCCCTTAATTTTTTGCTTGTTCCCGTTTTTCCACCAATAGACATGCCATCAATAGCAGCCTTTCTTCCAGTGCCATGCTCAACAACCCCTTTAAGTACCTGCCTCATAATGGAAGAGGTTGGATAGGAAATAACTTTCCTTTTTCCCATTCGATTCAAATCCATTGACACTCTTTGAACGGTTTGATGCAAACCAAGAACCCCCTTAACTATGGTTGGAGGCACATAGTATCCTCCGTTTACCACAGTGTTCAATGCAGTTGCCATCTGGACAGCCGTAACTCCTATACCATAACCAAAAGACATGGAAACTTTATCCTGCTCTGAAAATTCAGAGAAAGAGGGAAAAATGCCCCTGCTTTCTTTGTAAAATGGAAGACCAGTTCGTTTACCAAAACCAAAACTTTTAAGAGAATTATAAAATGTTCTGTTATCGATCTTCAATGCTATTTTGCTCATACCGATATTGCTTGAATGCCAGATAATCTCTCTGAATGTGAGGTTTCCAAACCTCTCATGATCTTTGATAATCCTTTTTCCCAATCTAAATTTTCCATTCTCACAAAAGAATGTGTCCGTAACATGAACTATCCCTTTATCCAGTGCAATTGAACCAACAATTGGTTTCATGGTGGAGCCAGGCTCATAGGCTCCCCTGAATATAAGGCTATTTAAACTCCCGTATTTTCTGGAAAGGCTGACCATGGCAAGTATTTCTCCGCTGGATGGCCTGGAAACAATAACAAAAATATTATCCGCTTTGTATTTCTTTAACGCGTCCCTTACAAGTTCCTGACAGACAAATTGCACAGAAGAATCAATAGTCAAAACAATACTTTTACCGTCTATTGGCCTCTTTTCGGTGTAAAATCCGACCTTGCTGTTGTAAAGGTAGGTTCTGATACCGTCAATCCCGCTTAAAATATCGTCATAAGTCCTTTCAAGACCTATCTTTTTTAAACCATCGGTGTCACGGTACATATAAGCAAGAAATTTTGAATAGAACCTGTCCTTGCTGTAAAACCTTTTATACTCATAATCAAAGATAAGGACATCATCAAGGTCCAGGCTTTTGTAAAGGCTTGCAATTTTATCAAGATAGGTTTCTTCCCCTTTCTTTTCAAAGAATTCGTTGTAAGGTATCTCAGCAATTTTAATCACAAAATGTCTCGAATGAACAAGCCTGTTGTACTGATTTCTCGAAATTTTTTTATTAAATATCGAAAGTAAGGCTCTGAATTTGTCATACCCTATCCTTTCCGCCACATCCCTTCTCATTGATACTTTAGCCATGTAAAAATTACCTGCTATAATGTTCATTTTTCTGTCGTATATTGAGCCCCTTATCGCTTTCAGTTTTTCTTTTTGCAACCTGTTACCAGAATACGCAAACACCTTTCTGGTATTTGCCCTCAGTATCATTGACAAAAACACAAAAAGATAAAAAGAAATAAATACCCCTGCAACAAGAAAAAGGGTTTTCCTTTTAACATAGGATACATTTTCACTTCTAATAGCAATCCACCTGTTCATGCTAATCCCTTATTACAAAAACCCTGTTTCTTTTCCTGTTTATGTAATCAAACCCCATACTTTTTGCTTTTTTCTCAATCTTTTTATAATCTATCCTCTCAGAAAAGATCTTCTCAAGGTTGTTAATAGACTTCTTTGTTCTAACAATGGAGGCTTCAATCGATCTGATCCTTCTTCCCTCCTTTTCCACAGTGCTCTTAATTGCAATGTGAGCTACAAATGGGGAAGAGATCAAAAACATGCTTACTAAAACCTTTGTAATAAAAAACAGATCCCTTTTCATTTAAACCACCTTTTCGCATGCCCTTAACCTTGCACTTCTTGATGATGGGTTTGTTTTCAACTCTTCTTCACCAGGTTTAATAACCTTTTTTGTTAAAATTCTTACTTTTTGATTGTTTCCTCCACAGGTACATCTCATCTGCCATTCAGGACATACACATTTTTTTGCTTTATCCTTAAAAAACACCTTTACGATTCTATCTTCAAGGGAATGAAATGAGATAACAACCAGCCTCCCTCCCTTTGCAAGCACCTTTAAGGCATTTTCAAGAAATACCTTCAATTCATTTAATTCATCGTTCACTTCAATGCGTATAGCCTGAAATATCCTTGTTGCCGGATGTATCCTTCCCTTTCTGCCACCGTAAGCCCTGATTGCAATTTCAGCAAGTTGTATAGTGGTCGTTATGGGATTATCCTTTCTCTCCTCAACTATCATCCTTGCAATCTTTTTTGAAAGCCGCTCTTCGCCATACTCTCTGAAAATATCTGCAAGCCTTTTTTCGGAGTAAGAATTGACAATATGCTCTGCAGTGAGATACTGATCTTTATCCATCCTCATGTCGAGTTTCCCCTCACCGGAAAAACTGAACCCTCTATCAAAATCCTTTAATTGAAACATCGAGGTTCCAAGGTCTGCGAGCACACCGTTGACCCTCCCATAAAAACCCAGTTTTTTAGCAACAACATCAATATTTTTAAAACTTTTTTTGAAAAAGAATTTTTTACAGGAATACCCCTTTAACCTATCTTTTACTCTTGAAATAGCCTCTGCATCCCTGTCCATACAGACCAGAACTCCTTTTTCATCAAGCAATTTTGCCACTTCTTCACTATGGCCACCACCACCTGCTGTACAGTCAAAGTAAACCCCATCCGACTTTATATTCAGGAACTCTATTGCTTCCTTTAACAACACAGGGGTGTGCATAATTCCCCCCTTTAATTGAATATTGAAGCAATCAATTCGTCATCAACAGAAGCCTTCCCCTCGTATTCCTCAAATTTTCCTGCATTCCAGAGTTCAATACCGTTGCCGTTACCTATAAGGTAAGCATCATCTCCCGCATTTATACCGGCCATTAAAGACAATCTTCTTGGAACAACAAACCTTCCCTGCTTATCAACGGAAACAAAATCGGAGTTTCTGTTAAGCATCCTTCTTAACCTCTCCACTTCAACTGCACTTTTGCCTTCAAGGTTATTCACCTTCTCAAGTATCTCAAGCCACCTTTTTTCAGGAACTATAACAAGATAACCAATACCCTCACTCTCTCTATAGGCAATAACAATATCCTCTCCATAGAAATCTCTCTCAAATATCTTTAAAAATCTTGAAGGAAGTTTTACCCTTCCTCCCGAATCAATTGTTATTGCCTTGTTTCCGTAAAATTTTTCCCTCATCTCCATTCCCTGTTGTTCCTTGTTATCCATTTTAGTCCATTTTATTCCATTTGCAACCCAAAAAACAAAAAAAATACAAATTTTTTAACAACTTACTGAAAACAAAGAGGAAAAAATTTATTTTGATTTATCTAAAATAGAAATGGCGAGAATAAAATTAGTTAAATCCCCTCAATCCAGAGGTAAGCCCAATTCAATAAGAACATAATTGCAATAATTATAACGATTACCTTCTTTTCCCTTTTTCCAAACTGAACAATGAGTTTTTTCTTAAAAAACAAAGGTAAAAACCCCGTCAGGGTCCAGAGCCCAAAAATAACTCCGGAAACAAACATAAATGGATTAAACAAAAAAGCATCCCTGATCTTAAATTGAAATATTGAAAGAACAAGCCTTGTCGTTCCGCAGGTAGGACAGGGGTGCCCTGTAAATTCTTTAAACTGGCATTTAAATGTTGGAAGCAGACCACACCTGAAGAGGGCAAAGGCAATAAGCCCTGAAAAAGAAAAAACCAAAAAGTAAATAAGGGGGATGTTGATCTCCCCCTTCTCGTACCTTACCAGTTTAAACTTCATGGTTTAATGTGCATTAGCCGCAGCAATACCTATCACACCGAGAATAACGACCAAATAAAAAACGATACAAAGACAACAGAGCGCATAAGGAAGTAACACTGCAAAAGATGCTTTACCTGTTGATGTTTTCTGAACAGTAGCAAGACCCATGATGTTTAAAATATCACACCGAAAACATTTCCACAGAATGGAACAATGGCAAAAAGAGTCGCTGCAGAAGTGTAGGCAACCACATTGAATGTATCCTCAAAACCTTCATTTGCACCATTGACCATCATCAGGAGCAAATGATAAATACCAGAGGTAATAAAAAGCGCAATCACAATACCAATTGGAACAAAGATCAGGCTCAAGGCACCACCAAATACCCCTATTGCATTTTGAAATTGCAGATCTTTTACAGGAATATTGCCAAACCTTGCAATTATTGAGTAAATAGAGGTATTAAATACGAGTTGATAGACAAGGTTAAGCACTGCAGAAATAAAGCCCACTATCACTGCAAAGAGTATCCCCATTCCTATATTTGATTTGAAATTGTAATTCGAAAAAAATTGTCTGGGACTGAAGATAACGAGTTTTACCGTCTCAAGAAACCTGTCAACAAAGCCCTTTGAAGAATCTGCAAATGGGATCAATGGCCTGTCATTTTTTTCAGTGTTACCTGAGGATGTGGGGGGAGGCGGTGGAGATGCAATACCATCACTTTTTAACACATACCCACAATTCGGGCATACCGATTCGTCACCATTAAGTGCAAAACCACACTGTGGACACTTTTCCATAATTACCTCCGAGTAAAAAGATTGTGTTAAACATATAATACCATCAATCTGCTAATTTTTCAATAAATTGTCAATAATAATGGATTCGCTTCTATCTGGACCAACCGACACAAGATATAGGTTGGCCTCAAGACTGTCTGAAATGTAATTTACATAGTCTTTTGCCTCCTGCGGGAGATCCTCAAACCTGTTTATTCCGGATATATCAGAATTCCAGCCTTTTAAAAATTTGTAGTAAGGTTCAACCGCTTCCAGTATGTTTACATCAGAGGGAAATTCTTTAATAATTGTCCCTTTATACCTGTAACCTATGCAAAGCGGTATTTCCTCAAACTTGTTCAAAACATCGAGTTTCATAATTGCAATGTGGGTATAACCGTTTATTATTCTTGCATACTTTGCAGCAACAAGATCAAACCAGCCACACCTCCTTGGCCTGCCAGTAGTTGTGCCAAACTCCCCACCAATTGATCTTATTATCTCTTCAACCCCATTCTGCGCCTCTGTTGGAAATGGACCATTTCCCACCCTTGTGCAGTATGCCTTAAAAACCCCGATGTTAAAGTCTATCAAATTGGGTGGAAAGCCAGCCCCTGAAGAAATGCCCCCAGATATTACAGATGAAGAGGTTACGAAGGGATAAGTGCCATGGTCAATGTCCAGCAATGAGGCCTGAGCACCTTCAAACAGGACAGATTTCCCATCTTTATTAAACTGATTTAGCCTGTAAACAGTGTTTGTGACATAGGGTCTGAAGAATTCTCTGATTTCACACAATTTGTTAAACAACCTGTCAGTGTCTATTAATTCAGATGATAGGTAGTCTTTAAAAAGTGTATTGAATATGCCTGCATTGTCTTTAAGCAAAAGAGATAAAGTGTTATCGTCGTAAAGGTCTATCACCCTTACTCCAAGCCTCAATGCCTTGGCACCGTAACACGGACCTATACCCCTTCCTGTGGTTCCTATCTTCTTGAATTCCCTCACATCTTCAAGTCGTTTATCGAAAATTTTGTGGAATGGAAGGACAAGGTGGGCCCTATCGCTTATCAAAAGTCTATCAGGAGAAACATCCACACCGTTTTCTTTTAATTCATCCATCTCCTTTTTTAACCCAAATGGGTCTATAACAACCCCATTACCAATAATACATATCTTGTCTCTATGAAATATTCCTGAAGGCACAAGGTGAAGGAAGTATGTTTTTCCATTTATAACCACGGTATGACCTGCATTACTTCCTCCCTGAAATCTGACAACGACATCAAACTGTTCAGAGAGTATGTCTATCACCTTACCTTTCCCCTCGTCTCCCCACTGCCCACCGGTTACACACACATTAACCATAAGACTTCTCCGTATTTTTTATTCAGACTTAATAAATTTTACCATACAGAGAAAAAACTCAAAAACAAAAAGGCGGGAAATGCCCGCCTCTTCTTAATGAAATTCCGGTTAATGAAACCTTTTATTTCTTTTTCTCATTCATTAATTTTTCTATCTCATCCATGGTTTGATTAAAAACCCTCATTGTGGTTTTAAACGGGACATCTGTTTCAAGGTCTGCTCCTGCTTTCCTGAGTATGTTGATTGGAGTATCCGAACACCCAGACTTAATAAATCCAAGGTATTGCTCAACATCTCTTTTGTCTCCATGAATAACCTTCTGAGCAAGGTGAGTTGATGCAATAAGAGAGGTCGCATATTGATATACATAAAAGTTGTAATAAAAGTGAGGAATGTAAGCCCATTCAATACCATAAAGGTCGTCAACCCTGCATATTCCCTTATCGTGACCGTAATACTTTCTGACAAGTTTAAGGTAAATATCTGAAAGTTCTTTACCTGTTAAAGCCTCACCGTTTTCAACCCTTTTGTGAATCTCAAGTTCAAACTCTGCAAACATAGCCTGCCTGAAAATTGTCTGCCTGATGTTTTCAAGGAGATGCCCAAGCAAAAAGAGTTTCATTTTCCTGTCTTTTGTGTGGGTTAACAGATAATGGTTTAACATGTTTTCATTAAATGTGGAGGCAACCTCAGCAACAAATATTGTGTAATCAGAATACACATAGGGTTGATAGGTGTTTGAAAACATTGAATGCATTGAATGACCCAATTCGTGAGCAAGGGTTGAAAGTGATTCGTAATCATTGTTGTAATTTAATAAGATGTAGGGATGAACATCGTAAGCGTTTCCACTTGAGTATGCTCCTCCCCTTTTGCCCCTGTTTGGGTAAACATCAATCCATCTTTCAACAAAAGCCCTGTGCAAGTACTTTTCATACTCCTGTCCAAGTGGTTTCAAAGCGTTTTCAATTATTTTCTGCGCTTCTTCGTAACTATAATTAACATCAACACTTTTCACAAGTGGTGTGTACAAATCTGCGTATGTCAGATCCTTTAATCCAAGCATCTTTTTTCTTAATCTTAGATATCTATAAAGTGAAGGGAGGTTTGCGTTAATCTGTTTAATCAGATTTGTATATACCTTAACAGGTACTTCATTGGGATAAAGTGCTGCCTCAAGACATGAACTGTATTTTCTGGAGGTAGCATAAAAATAATCCTTTTTCACCTCTGAATATAGAAGCGTGCCAAATGTGTTTTCAAACTTCCTGTATGTGCCAAAAAATTTGGGAAATACTAAGTTTCTTACCTTTATGTCAGGGTTTGCACGCCATTTGGTGTAGGCTGCCTGGTTGAGATAAACCTCTTTTCCATCAATTTTAACAGTGGGGAAAGGCATATCCGTGTAAGAGAAAATTGAATATGTCTGATAGGGAGTATCTGACATCAACGAAGTTCTCGCAAGTAAAGCTTCTTCAACCCTTGATAGAATGTGCTTTTTCTCTTTCAATATCCTTGAAAGGTAAAGCTTGTAAAGTTTGAGCCCCTGATACTCTCTGACAAATGAATTTATTTTTTCCTCTCCAATGGATATTATTTCAGGCTCTATAAAAGAAGACTCCTCTGAAAACTTCCTTGCAACATTAAAAGTTTCATTTTTTAATTTTTGATTCTCCGAGTTTGATAGATCTTCGTCCGCCCTTAAAGAAACATAGGTCATAAGCCGATCAAGCTCTTTGTGCAGATCAAAATAGGTATCGAGACACTTCTTTAACAATTCTGGAGATTTACCAAGTTTTCCCTGAAACTGTTTTAATAAACCGATCCTTTTTTCAAATGAATCTCTTTTCTGCTTGAAAACCTCGACAGATGGATAAAGGTCTTTAAGATTCCACTTGTACTTCTCAGGTATCTCGCTCCTTGAAACGGTTAAAGCAAATGTTGAAAAGAATAATGTTAACACAAGCAATACAAAAAACTTCATACTCCCTCCTAATGGTAGATAATAAATTCTATATTAGGCTTTATTTCTCCAGTTTCAGGATCAACCATAATACTTTTACCATGCTGCTCATAGTAAGGCAAAGACAGTATATGGTGGATCTTACTATTGCACTTTTCAAGCGGTTGAGTTCCTTTTTTAAACGATTCAAGGATTATATCTTCCGGCTTACAACCTTCAGCCGGATTTGCAAGAAGTCCACTTCTTCTGTCAATGGGAACCCTGACGATACCATACGGAACCGGCCAATCTGTTTTAACAGAGTGTTTTATGTACTCTCTCATAAAATCAATCCAAATTGGCAAAGCAGCCCTTGCCCCGGTTTCTCTATCGCCCAGAGTCTTTTTCAAATCAAACCCAACCCACACACCCAGTGTAATGTTAGGGTCACTCCCAACAAACCATGCATCTGTATAATTGTCAGTCGTACCTGTTTTACCACAGAGGTTCCAATTTAATACCTTTGCCTTTCTCCCTGTTCCATGTTCAATAACCCCACGCATCCCTTCAAGGGTAATATAAGCTGTCTGGGGAGAAATTGCCCTGTAAGCAAGAATTGTCTGCTCTTCAAGGGGATTACCGTATCTGTCTTCAACCTTCCTTATGAAAAATGGCTGGGTTGCAACACCCAGGTTTGCTATTGTACCGTAAGCCCTGCACACCTCGTACAGGGTAAGTTCAGTGGAACCAAGGGCAGAGGAAAGGTATGGAGCAATCTTCTCCCTTATTCCAAGTTTTCTTGCAAAGGATTGAACCTTTTTGTACCCCAACCTGTTAAAGAGTTTTACAGAAACTATGTTCTTTGATTTTTCCAGGGCCCTTCTCAAAGTAACCAGGCCATCGTACTCATGATAATAGTTCTCAGGCTGATAGGGCTTCGGTTCATCAACCTTTCCTTCCCTTATCTTTTTCTTGTATTCTTCACTTAATTCGTACCTTTGAATGTTTCCATACTCATCAACATAAAACAATCTGGGGTCAAGAAATATGGTTGGCTCATCAAAGAATGTATCTGCCAGTGTAAAGGCACTGTCAAAGGCTGCACCATACAAAATCGGTTTAAAAACCGAGCCTGTTTGCCTTTTAGCCTGAAGAGCCCTGTTAAACCTGGAGCGATTAAAGCTGTATCCACCAACCATTGCAATTATTTCACCGGAATGGTGATTTATAGCAAGTAATGCTCCTTCCACCTCAGGCTCCTGGTCAAGAGATATGTTGAACTTATTTTTTGCAGGGTCGAACTCAAAGATCTTAAAAAGCACAACATCTCCTGGCTTCAGTATATCATTGACTTTTTCAGCCTTCGTCCATGCTATCTCGTACTTTCCTATCCTGATTCTATAATCCTTTATCCTAACAATTGCATGCTTTTCATCGGATTTTACTATAACCCCTTCAACCGTATCTCCAGTTTCAATGGTTTTGTTCCAGGTGGGAGACCAGTACTTTTCAATCTCATCTTTTTTTACAAACTTTTTATCTTCAACCCTGAACCCCTGCCTCTTGTCAAGTGCTTTCAGACCCTTTCTCAATGCCTCTTCAGCCTTTTTTTGAAGCCTTAAATCCAGGGTTGTATAAACCTTCAGGCCATCGTCAAGAACAGCATCCGCTCCGTATCTCTGATACAAATACTTCCTGACCTCTTCAAGAAAGTATGCTCCAACCTTTTCTTTTTTAACCCTGGAATCACCTGGAAGAACAAGTGGTGTGTTTTTTGCTTCCATATACTCATTCTCAGTTATGTAACCCTCAACAAACATTCTTTTTAAAACATGATCTCTTCTTTTTTTCGCAAGAGAAATGTTCCTTGTGGGAGAATACCTTGAAGGAGCCTGAACAAGGCCAGCAAGGAAAGCGCTTTCAGGTATTGTCAATTCAGCAGCATCTTTACCAAAATAATACCTTGAAGCAGCCTGCAATCCATAAAGCCCTCTCCCGAAGTAAACCTGATTTGCATACCTTTCAAAGATCTCCTCTTTGGTGAACATTCTTTCTATCTGAATGGCAAGCAATGCCTCCGTTATCTTTCTTTTTAAACTTTTTTCTTTCCTGCCTGTCATCTGCCTTACAAGCTGCATGGTTATGGTAGAGGCTCCCTGAGACGCTCTGCCAGTCATTAAATCGTGAATGGCCGCTCTGAGGATTCCAAGAGGGTCAACCCCCACATGTTTGAAAAACCTTGCATCTTCAACAGCCACAAGAGCACGAACAAAACTTTTCGGAATATCATCGTAACTAATCAACTCTCTCTTTTCCCTTGCAAATGTACCAATAACATCACCATGTATATCGTAAACCTTTGTAATCAGTTTGGGTTTAAAATTCCTTAATTTATCCATCAACTGATGGTTCTGTCCAAGTGACAGTATGTACTTAGCAACACCAATCCCTGCAAATACACAGAAAATGTAAAAAACAAACAGATATAAGATCCTTTTCAAAAGACCTTTTCCAGATTGCTTTGATCTTAATTGGTTGACGCTCTCTTCTTTACTCTTTTCTACGACTATCTCCTTTTCACTCATAAAGTTTCTCCAGAACTGACTCGACTTTTCTGTGCATCCTGCTTAAATCCTCTCCTCTATCATCAATACTTATCCTTGTTAAAACCCTGTTTGCATGGTTTTTCATTGTTACATGACACTTTTCTATCAACGCAAAAACCTCATGGCACTCACCCTCCACAATGGTGCCCATTGGGGTTAATTGATAATTTAATCCACTTTCCTTCACCTGTTTTAAAACAATTGCAATATACCTTGATAGAGATTCCTCACCGGTTATAGGAACTATTGAAAATTCGGCAATCATCTCAAAGCCTCCATTCCGTAAAGATAGGTGTGAGACCTGTCTCCAAAAAGGTAAAACCCACATAAAGGTTTATCGGAAATCGCAACCATTCTGTAAACATCGCTTCTGTTAAAAATATCCTTCCCTAAAGAAACATACTTGTTGTAAGAATCAAGGCTGATAGTTTTCTCTGCGACCTCAGTTCCGTCTGAAGTAAACCCTTTTAAAATTACACTTGCCTTTTCCTTCGAAGGGTTGAATAACCCCACCCCACTCCATAAAGTATCTGAAGAAGGTAAAACGGCAAAGTAAAGCACCCTTGCGTAAACAGGAGAAGAGTTTAAGCCGGCAAAAATGTCCTCACTGTACTCATCCCCTCTCTTTGTACCGAAAAGATAAAGCCCCTGCACAGGCAAAGTAGAAACAATCTTCATTGAAACAGTATTTTCAGGCAATCCCTGATCAAAGTAATCTGAAACAATGCCAACAGACTTACCCATGGCCTCTATGGTAAAAGAGGTCTGACCTACAATGTTTCCATTTAAGTCAAAAGCTAAAAGGGTGACTGTTGCCGGTACCTGCCATGGATTAACAATCGAAATTCCAGTCCACCAGAAATACCTTACATCAATGTGTGGAAGAAATATAACCCTTGAAAGGCCGGAGGACAGGCTAAGGGCAGTGGCCTGTCTGTAATCTTCGGTTATAAGTCTGAACATCTCAACACCTTTAATATAAGCATCGGAAGTCACAACTCCCCATTGAGTTTGAATGTTATTCTGGTAAAAATCGTTGAAATTTATCAAAAAAGTAGAGTTTTCAGCCGCAGAACCTGTTAGATTGTCGTCTGATAGATTTAAAAAAGTGCCTGAGGATAGAAAGGAAAAGCAGGCAATTGTTTCGTACAGGTTTGTTTGAGGGGCAATGTGGCTTACTATAAGGCTCTTTGTTTTAACCATACTCCCTTCATAAGCAATTGCCTCACTCCTATCATCGTTGTGTCCATAAACACAGGCATTAACAGGTATAGAATCTGAATAAGCCTTTAGAAGCGAATAATCACCACCCTCAATTTCAACACTCTGATAAGAATTGAGATGTATCGTTTCGTCTTTTTCAAGGTTTCCTTCCAAAGAGTACCATTTTAATTCAACATCACCTGAAGAATCCCCGATGTTTGAAACAACAACCTTTTTGGAAAAACCCCTGTTAAAATCACTCAAAGGAAGGTAAACTGGAAAATTCCCCTGTAAACAAAGGGTATAATCCCCTCTTTCTATTACCCGGGAATAAATCTTAACAAGATAATCTCCAGATTCAATGTGAATGTTGATCTCTTCATTACCATCGAATTCTTTATCGGATTGAGTAATGACATTGCCATTTTCATCCATTAAGACCAGTGCTATATCTCTCTTTGACTCAGTACTTAAAATAAATTCACCATCCCTTTCAACCTTCAATCTGTAATAATCAACATCATCCATCCCTGTCAAGGAAGAGTATATACCGCCCCTTTCCAGGGTAAAACCATTGCTTTTAAAATTGTCAGGCTCAAAGGCATCTTCAGAATTATCAGGAACAATGTTCACTGAAGTCTGTTTTGTATCTCCATTGTGTTCAAGTGAAATCAGGTACTCACCAATGCCCCTCAACCCAATTTTCTTAAAGAATATCACCTCTCCAGTTTGAGATGCCGTTTCGGAATAATTTACAACACTTCCATCAGGGAAATTAACCTGAAGTTTCAATTCATCACCAGTTGAGACCTCTAAATCAGCAACCACAAAGAAGTATGAGTTATTGTAAGCAATGGTTTCTGCATTTGGAGGGATATAATCTCCGTATGTTTCATCGAAATAATTTACAACCCTCAGGTCAAAGGCAAATGCTGGCAACACCAGTAAAAATACAAAGAAAAGCAAAAGTTTTCTCATACATTCTCCTTAATATCAGAAACAGAGTCAACCAGAAAAAGAGGAGTTGGTTTATGCTGAGAAGCAACATAGATATTTAAAGGCAATCCTTTAATTACCCTCATCACATTCATAAGGGCAATATCAGGGTTGTTGTTTTCCTCACTTAAATGTGCAAGCACAATGCTTTCAGTGGCATCGGAAACAACCCTCTCTAAAAGCCTTGCACAATCCCCATTTGAGAGGTGACCCATTCTGCTTGCAATTCTCTGTTTTATCTCCCAGGGATAACTGCTTAGCTTCAGCATTTGAGGGTCATGATTTGCCTCTATAATTATACCGTTACACTGTTTTAACTCCTGAACAACAAGCTCTGTTGCAAAACCAAGGTCTGTAACAATTGCAAACTTAATCCCACCAGAATAGATGACAAAACCAACAGGGTCAGCTGCATCGTGGGAAAGTGGAAGAAAAAACACATCAACCCCTTTAAATTGAGAGAAAACCTTTCCCGATTTAACAAATTCAACCTGGTTTATCTTTTTATCCTTTAAACCTCCTGCGATGTATGTTTTCTCAGTTGTCACAAGGGGAACATTGTACTTTTTTAAAAAGGTATGAGCGCTTCTTATGTGATCAGTGTGCTCATGAGAGAGAAACAGGGCATCTATAGATGATGGGTCAACTCCTATTGCTTCAAGCCTTAATTCAACCTGCTTACACGAAAGCCCGCAATCGAAAAGGAAAGAATGACCATTCACTCTCACAAGTGTGGCATTTCCTCTGCTTCCACTCCCAAGAATAGAAAATTCAATCATCTTTTACCACTTGATTTATATAATCAACCACTTCCAATATCTTTGTCCCCGGCAAAAACACTCTCTCAATCCCAATAGAATTTAAATAAGGTATGTCGTCTTCAGGGATTATTCCTCCGGCAAAAACATGTATGTCCTCTCCACCCCTTTCCCTTAAAAGCCTCATTATTTCAGGGAAAAGATGATTGTGTGCCCCTGAGAGAATGCTCAAGCCAATAAAGTCAACATCTTCCTGAATTGCAGCGTTCACTATTTGCTCAGGGGTTTGCCTTAATCCTGTGTAAATAACCTCCATTCCGGCATCCCTTAACCCCCTTGCAACCACTTTTGCTCCTCTATCGTGGCCATCAAGCCCCGGTTTTGCTATTAATACTCTTATCTTTTTCTTCATGGTTTTATTTTACTTCAAAAACACTTTTTTTTAAATATTAAAAGGGTAAGTTAAAAGAGAAAACTTCTGTCAAAATCCTTCCATACAGGCTCAAGCCCTTTCCTTTCAATAACCTCTGCAACCTCCTCAGGGCTTCTGTTATCCGCTATTTCAAACTGTTTCAAAGCACCAGGATGAATTGAGTATCCACCCGGATTTGTCTTCGAGCCAGCACTTATCCTTGTAACCCCCAAACCCAACATCCCATCTCTGAAAGATGGATTCTCTCTTGTTGAAAGCACTATGTCAACATCGTTTAGCACCATCCTCAAAGCAAATATCACCTGAGCAAGTTGCCTGTCAGTCACAACCTCAAAAGGTTTAAAGTGACCTTCAGCATCCCTCAATCTTGGAAAGGATATTGCCACTCTGGATTTCCAGTAATGTTTCATCAAATATCTTGCATGAATAGCCACCATTGTAAGGTCAACCCTGAAATCAGATAACCCGAAAAGAGCGCCAATTCCAAGCTCTCTGAAACCTGCCTTTGCAGCCCTTTCAGGGGTTTCAAGCCTGTAAAAGAAATCAGCCTTGGGTCCTCTATGCAGTTTTTTGTATCTTTCAGGATTGTAAGTTTCCTGATAAACAGCGATTCCTGTTACACCAGCATCAGCCAGTTTTCTATACTCATACTCCTCCATGGGATAAACTTCAATGGATATGGCATAAAATCGATCCTTTAAATTCGTTACAACCTCTTCAAAGTATTCCGGTGAAACCTCTTTCCTGTCCTCTCCGCTTACAAGGAGTATATGACCTATTCCGTGAGAAAAAATCTCATTCGCTTCTTCTAACACCTCTTTCACTGTCAGGGTTATCCTTGGAAATCTGTTATTTACATTGAACCCACAGTACTTACAGGCGTTAACACAACTGTTTGAAACATACAATGGTGCATAAAGCCTTATCACCTTCCCGAAACGAAGAAAGGTTATCCTTCTGGAAATCGCAGCCATTTTCTCAAGGTAATGCCCGGCAGCAGGGGAAACGAGGTGAGGGAAATCTTCAATACTCCACCTTTTTTTCTTCAAGATGGATTCCACCTTCTCAACAGTGGTTGAATACACAGTCTCTTTTATTTTTTCCTGATCTATCCTTTTAAATACCTCGGAAAAACCCATAATCAATCCAGAAAACCTGTCAATGGGCTTGATGCAGAAGCCTTTTCCTGTTCTTCAATAGGACCCGCCTCAATAGCCTCTATTGCGCTTTCCACAGCCTTCTTAAAGGCACC
>JALSOA010000127.1 GCA_026986725.1 Acidobacteriota bacterium | reverse complement strand
ACAATGATACCGTCAATCTCTTTTAAGGGAAGATACCTCAACTCATTTTTATCCTTTCTGAAAGCAGCAATTCTTTTGTCAGTTAAAATATATACCATGTTTAAAAACTTCCTGCACCGAAAGATCAGCCTTAAAAACAACATGTACAATCCAAGAAAAATAAAGGGAAGGTCAAAGAAAATAAACGCAAAGACATTCCTTCCCCCCCTCATGTGCGGTCTCAAATCTTCATAACCGAAATAAATCATAAACACAAAGAAGAAAAAACCGAAAAGAGAAATAAGAAAGTCTCCTCTGTTAAAACTCAGACATTTAAAAGGCTTTGAAACAAACATTATGTTTTCGTTAGAAAAAATATCAAATATTTCCTCAGAAAGAGAATCAAAACTCTCCTGTTTCATAACTTAATTATACATCAAAAAAATTTAGTGTTTACTATTTAAAACAATAAAAAAAGGGGGAAAATCCCCCCTGAATATTTCAAAAACATCAAATATCAAATATGTTATCCATATCCACACTTTTGTGATCTTTTTTCTTTACCTCTTTCCCGAAAGAAAAATTTACCCCAACCTGATCAAGGCTGTCCGAGAGTATTCCCTTTAATGAGATTTTAATATCTTCATCATCAATTGAATCGAGAAAATCAGCAACCTGAAGTAAGGCGGTATCAGGAGAGATCTTTACCTGAGTAATCCTCCCATTTTTGATCTCAAATGGTGTGGTAAAATCTGCATGGCCTTTGAAATGGTCAAGCATTTTGTTGAAAACATCAGGGAAATTAACACTTATCAATTCAAAAAAATTGTTTAAACCAACGATAACAAGATCTGCATCCGTTGTTGCGGTTTCAATTATATCAATCCCAACCGGGAGATCCATTAATCTTGTCATAAACTCAGCAACAAGATCCCCTTTTATAACATCACCGTGCTGGGGAGCAATAATCTCAGGAAAGGGGTTCAACATACTAATGGCTTCAATTGCTGTTTTCATGGCTTTATTTGTCGGCATGTACAACTGGTGAAACAGTTTTATTCCTTCCCAGGATTCTTCTGTCGCATAAATACCATCCCCTTTACGGGTATCAACCCCACCAAAAAAGTCACCGGTGAAAAGAATCCTTGATTCATAATCGTAAACCATTGCAGCCCCTCTGAAATGGCAATACTTTGCAGGGATAAACTTTATGGTTTGACCCGATTTTTTGAATTTAACGGTAAAAGAATTAAAACTCTCTATTGTTTTTACCCTGTGTTCAGGGATTCCGTACATTTTAACAAGTCTCCATGTATCAAGGGACGTGATTAAAATACTTCCTGGTGCTGATTGCAACACAACCGGAGCATTCGCCGTAAGATCCGGATCCTGGTGACTCAAAAAAACAATGTGAATGTTTTTTATTCCACCAATGGTCTCATTCAAAAAAGGCAGAAGATCCTTCATGTCCAATTTTGTACCAGGGTCAAATATCATGTTTAAAGTAGTACCATCCTTGTTGTCAAACTTTTTTAAATAGATGTTTCTGTGAAAATCCTTTTCCTTACTTCTTAACAAATAAAAATTCTTCCCGATTTCGTAATACATACCAACCTCCTGAACATAACCCCTTTTAAGGTAACTTAGATATTTTATCAAAAAACCATTATTTTTTATAATAAAAATGGTTTTTTTTGATTTACATCAAATTATTAAAAAATTATAGGAGTTTACAACAAATCTCTGTACTCCTTTACTGTTTCGGAAATTAAGGTTGCCGCCTTTTCCATATCTTCCCTTGAGTTTACAACTGGGTTGATGGATATTCTAAGGTATTCGTCAGGGTTGAGCCCCAATGCCTGAATGGTTCTTGATTTCACAGTCTCTTTTGAAGAGCATGCCGAGCCTGCTGATAGATAAACACCCTTTTCAGACAGCATTCTAACCATTACCTCTGATTTTATCCCTTTAACAAACAAGCCAAGTATGTAAGGGGAGAATTTTTCAGGCTCAAAGATTTCAAAGCCTGTTAGTTTTTTTGCAAGGCTTTTTTTAAAAATACCTCTCAAATCAAGTGTTTTCCGGTAATTTTCTTCAATTTTGTCTTTCAAAATTTCAGCAGCCTTTTTCAAACCTGCAATGCCTGAAACATTGTGTGTGCCTCCCCTTAAACCGTACTCCTGACTCCCTGAAATCAAAGAGGGGAGATTCAACCGTTTTTTAATAAATAAAGCACCAATCCCCTTTGGAGCAAAGATCTTGTGGCCTGAAACAGTTATAAAGTCAAAGTGTTTAAGAACAACAGGTACCTTCATAAACCCCTGAACATAGTCTGTGTGAACAAGGCAGGACGGGTTTTTCTCCTTAACCCTTTTCGCAATTTCCTCAACAGGGAAGACAATGCCTGTTTCATTGTTAACAGTCATTATTGATACAAGTTTTGTGTTTTTGTCTATTAAATCAAGCAATCTGTCAATGTTTATACTTCCGTCTTTTTCAACATTGACGGTTTTAACATCAAATCCATCTATTAAAAGGTCTGTTGATGCAGTTCGAACAGAGTTGTGCTCAATTCCACCGAATACCATTGACTTATTCGGATAAAGTTTTGCAATTCCCTTTAAAACCTGGGTGTTCCCCTCTGATCCCCCGGATGTAAAAATACAGAGGTGGGAGTTTTCAAGCCCAATTGATTTAAGCAAAACACTTCTTGCTTCTTCCACAAGGGTGTTTGCCCTCACCCCCAGACTATGCGCAGAGGACGGGTTTCCAAATTCCTCTGTTAAGTATCTGTAAACCTCATCTGCTACCTCTTTTAAAACAATCGTTGTTGCAGTTGAATCAAGGTAGATCATCTTTTCCTCCCTTCTATCACAAGAACAAAGGGTTTTTTGTTTTTCTCATCCCCGACAATTTTCAAAATATTTGAAACCGTATCTGTAATCACCTCTTCGTTTTCACAGGTTAAGTTAAACATAAGGGAAATCTTTTTATCCTTTCCGAAAACAGTTTTTATGCTTTTTAACAATTGCTGAAGCCTGTAAGGGGTTTCCATAATAAAAACAGGCACTTTAAGTTTTTTCAATTCCTCCAACTTTCTCTTTCTCTCCTCTGTCTTTCTCGGTAAAAAGCCTGCAAAGTAAAACTCATTCATATCAAAACCGCTTAATGCAATACCGCTCATCAAAGAAGATGCACCCGGTACAAAGGTAACAGGAAGATTCCACTCCCTTAACATTTTTACAAGCCTGAATCCAGGGTCTGAAAAAACAGGCGCCCCTGCATCGGAAAAGTATGCAACCGAATGGCCTTTTACAATAAGGTTTCTTATCTCCTCAGCCTTTTCTTTTTCATTGTGCTCGTTTAAAAACCTCAAATCGCTTCTCTTTATTCCAAGTAAGCGAATTAGTTTGTAAGCAACCTTTCTCTCTTCACCGTAAACAAAGTCTGCATTTTCAAGTATTTTCAATCCCCTTAAAGTGATGTCTTCAACATTGCCCATAGGGACTGAAACAAGGTAAAGCCCTTTTTTTATTTTAGTTAACCCCTGTACTTCCAAAACCGCCTTCTCCCCTTTCTGTTGAATCTATTTCCTCAACCTCTACCAATTTTGCCTTTGCCACAGGGCATAAAACTGCCTGTGCAATTCTCATTCCCCTTTCAATTACAAAGTCTTCTTTTCCAAGGTTTGCAAGTATAACCTTTACCTCTCCCCTGTAATCTGCATCAATTGTACCTGGAGTGTTCAGGCAGGTTATCCCGTTTTTCAAAGCAAGCCCGCTTCTTGGCCTTATCTGGATCTCATATCCTTCAGGTATTGAGAAGATCAAACCTGTTTCAATTGCTGCAACCTCTCCTTTTTTCAATACAAATTTATCCTCAACAGCAGCACGGATATCCATTCCGGAAGAGAGTTTTGTTTTGTACTCAGGAAGGGGAAGCCCTTTCCCGTGCTCCAAAACCTTAACCTTTACCTCAACCATTTTTCACCTCTTATGCTTTCTTCAACATAGTTTATTAAAAATTCAGAAAAGTCTCTGTCTGTGTTAAACAGAGGGATTCTTTCAAAATTCTTTATCCCTGATTGCAAAGCCAGTTTTTTAAGGTATAAGTCAAGCTCATAAAGTGTTTCCGAGTTGTCAATTAAAAAACTTAAAGGAAAAACAATAATATTTTCAAAACCTTTGTTCCCGATATCCTTAACCACATCTTCAATAAATGGGGAAACCCACTTAACCGGGCCAAGCCTTGATTGAAAGCCTAAAAAAACAGGGATATTTAACCTTTTTTTCAAAATCTCAACCTGCTCTTTTACCTGCTCAATGTAAGGGTCTTTTTTTGTTAGAAACTCAGGTATGGAGTGTGCCGTAAACATCAATGCAGTATTTTCTTTCTTAAACTTTTCAAGGCTTTTCTTTACTCTTTTTTCAATTAAAGACAAAATTTCAGGGTGATTGTAGTAGGGTTTTACAACCCTTTTATCCTTCTGTTTCTTTATCCTGTCAAGCACACTTCCCCAGGTTGTTGTGGAAAAGTGTGGAAATAGGGGGAAAATTATTGCATCCTTTAAAAGTGGCGTCAGATCTGTAAAATACGGAGGTAAGTATAGAAAAGAATAGGAAAATGTAAATTTTTTTTGCCGATTATTCAGGTTTTTCACAATTTTTTTCACAGTTCTTTTCAAAGGTGAAAACCCTATCTTTTTATAATTCTCTATTAAATCTTTTTTTCTTTTTAATGCAATAAATTTTGCAACAAAAGGCCTTATAAAAAAGGGAACAGGGAGTATTCTCCTGTCGGAAAACATATTTTTCAAAAACAGATAAGCCTGATTGCTATTTTCAACCCCCCCGTAATCAGTCAGTATTATGTGCACGGATTACCTCAAGCATCTTTTTAACAGAATCAACAGGGGATTGTGGCAATATACCGTGGCCAAGGTTAAATATATGCCCCTTTGAAAGCTTTTTACCCTCTTCAAGCACTCTTTTTGTCTCTCTTTCAATAATCTCGTAATCAGCAAATAAAATAACAGGGTCAAGGTTTCCCTGAAGAACAAAATTTTGTCCAAGCCTTTTGTCAGCATCTGTTAACCTTGAAAACCAGTCTATACCCAGTCCATCAACATTCAATTGGGAAAGGAGGGGATAAAACCCAGATGCGCCTCTGGGAAAGTAAATCAAAGGGGTTTCAGGTAATTTCTTTTTCAGGGTATCAATCAGTTTTTTTACATAAGGATAAATATACATCTCATAGTCCGATGGGGAGAAAATCCCTGCAAAGGTATCAAAGATCATTAAAACTTCAGCCCCTGCCTCAACCTGCCCTCTGTAATAGACAATAAGCGCATTAACAAGTTTATCCATCAGCAGGTTGAAACTCCTTGTATCGTTGTATATCAAAGATTTTAAATAAACATAGTTTCTTGAAGCACTCCCTTCAACCATATAGGAGGCAAGTGTAATGGGAGCCCCTGCAAAACCGATTAAGGTTTTATCCTCAAAGAGAGACATTCTAATTAATCTCACTGCCTCAAAAACATAGGACAATTTCTCTTCAATATCCTTTATTTCAAGTTTTTCAATATCCTCTCTCGTTCTCAAAGGATTCTCAAAAACAGGCCCCTTGCCCTCAACAAATTCAAGCTTCATCCCCATAGCCTCGGGGACAGTCAGAATATCAGAAAAAAGGATTGCTCCGTCCATATTAAACTCATCTACCGGTTGCAGGGTTACTTGACAGGCAATTTCTGGGGTTTTGCACATTGTCATAAAGTCGTACTTTTCCCTAATCTTCCTGTACTGTGGCAGGTACCTTCCAGCCTGCCTCATTATCCAGACAGGGGGGATTTCATATCTCTTCCCTTTAAGGGTATTTAAAAGCTTTTTTTCCTTTTGCATAAGCTCTCCTTCCTTTAAGCAGATCAACATAATAATACCACAATCGGGACACCTTAACCGTAAGTAAACATTAAAAACAAAAGAAGTATTATGCTAAAATACCCTTGTTTAACGCAAAAAAAGTAAGGGGACAGGGGGGAAAAATGATTGATTTAAAGGGGAAAAAAGCCCTCATTTTCGGGGTTGCAAACAAAAGGAGTATTGCATACGGAATAGCAAAAAGATTGAAAGAGGCAGGGTGCGAACTGGCATTCACCTATGCCGGGGAGGCTTTAAAGAAAAGGGTTATCCCGATTTCAGAAGAGTTAGAGGGTAGATTTACCGTTGAGTGTGATGTTTCAAAGGATGAGGATATAAAATCAGTTTCAAAAAAGGTTGAAGAAGAGTGGGGGAGTTTTGATTATCTGGTGCATTCGGTTGCATTTGCACCGCAGGACGAATTGAAGAACAAATTTATTGAAACAACAAGGAATGGTTTTAAAACAGCCCTTGATATAAGTGCATACTCACTAATTGCAATTGTAAGGGAATTAGTACCACTTATGAACAAAAACGGCTCAATTGTTACAATGACCTACCACGGATCAACAAAGGTTATAAAAAATTACAATGTAATGGGGGTTGCAAAGGCTGCTTTAGAGTGCTCGGTCAGATACCTTGCAGTTGATTTAGGTGAAAGGGGAATAAGGATAAACGCAATATCAGCAGGACCTATAAAAACCCTTGCAGCAGCAGGGGTTGCTGGCTTCAGGGATATACTCCATGTTATTGAAGAAAAATCACCGCTTCACAGAAATGTAACAATTGAGGATGTGGGAAATACTGCAGTATTCCTTCTTTCAGACATGGCAAAGGGGATAACAGGGGAAATTGTGTATGTTGACAGTGGGTACAATATACTCGGAATGTGATTGATTTTTTAACACAAAAAAAGCGGGGATTCCCCCCGCTTTTTATTTCTTAAATTGAATAAATTACATCAATTCACCGTTCTTTTCCGGTTTATCTCCGTACTTTTCGGCAGCCCTTCTCTTTGATTCAGGAAGAACATTTTTGTGCATCTTCTTTTCTTTCAAAAGATAAAGGTCTTCATTAAAATCAGCAAACTGCTTAACAAACAACTCCTCTTCCACCTCAACACCCAGGGTATCCATATTCAAAACCCTTACAACTGCCCTGTTCGCAGCCATTGCCTCAAAAGGCCTTGGGATTACAATGTTTTTCCCCTCACCTTTTAAAACCACATCTTCCCTTGCATAGGCAAGTGCATGGTCTTCGTTTCCATAAATAACTTCAATTCTGTATCTCCCCTCTGCTGGTGCAAGGGGTATTGAGATAACATTGCCATTCTCCTGGATAGATCCATCAATAAAAGTGGTGGGTTTTGTAACCATAAAAGAGGTAGTCCCACTTCTCATAAATGGGACACCGTTCCTGGTGACCCCAATAACCTCAACCTTTACCATCTCAGGCTGAAAGGATTTTTCAGAGTAAGCAACTAAACTTCCGGAAAAAATACCATCACCTTTAACCTCATCAGGATATTCTCCGTCATCTTTTAAGTCGATCTCACCAAAACCTTTTATAATTGCCTTTACCACTGTTTTTAATGAAGAAACATTTTTCCCGAGATCCGCCTTTATTGTAACAGTATCTCCAACCTTAACAGAAAGGGGCTCTGCAACAAGCTTTAATTCAACAGGACTGTCAGGCTCGCTTACAACAACATCAACCGGTGCCTTTTTTGCTGATTTTACATTAAAAACAAAGGTGTGATAGCCAGGGGTTATGTTTTTGGCATCAACTCTCGTGCCAACGCCTGGTACTTCCATATTTTCAAGTTCCGGGGTATTAAATCTTCTTGACTTTAACTTATAGACAGAATCCATATAAACAGAATCAGCCTTTTCCCCCAGCAAAACAATGAGCGGATTTGCTGAAGAAATAGGGACATTGACAACAACCTTCCCGTTTACAACCTCACCGTGAGCAACAAAGTACTTTGTTTTATGAACAGGTGCCTTTCCATGTAAAACAGGCATCTTTCCGGAAACAGCACCCATTTCAAGGGAAAAACCTAAAAAACTGAAAAACAATGCTATTGCTAAAATCTTTATAACTTTCATAATCTCCTCCGCAAATTAGAAATCGGTAGCAAGGGCTTCACCGATCTTTTTGTAATCGTTCCTTCTATTGTGGTGATGGTTTGCTTTAGTTCTAAACCATTGATAACCCACAGCCTCAGCAGAATATTCCGACACCATACCGTCGTCTTCACCTGGCATTCCAACAACACCTGAAAGTGTGGCAAGCCCTATGTCCTGATAATGAAACTTGGTCCAGTAATCGTTCCAGAGGCCGTAACCGGAAATCCAGTACCATGGTTTCGGAAGAGCCGGTCTTCCAGAAGTGCCTTTTAACCAGTACTGGTTGTAGTAAGCCATCCAGTCTGTTCTGCAATTGTGGGTTGAATTGGTGTTTTCATTTACAAGATCAACTATCCAGCCTGTAAGCCATGAGCCTTCAAGGTTTCCTGCAAAATCAGCAGCCTCACTGCCCTTTTGAGGGGCAGCAATTGCATTAACCCACCTTGTTGCATTTATAATTGTCGGATACCTTGAATCCCAGTCCGGATTTGAAAATATCCATCTAATTACCACTCCTCCAAACGAGTGGGTCTCTATAACAAGGTCATCTATACCGTTGTTAACAATAAAATTGTAAAGTTGCCCTGCAACCTGGCTTGCAGCGACCCACATATAATCCTCTCCGTTGTAATGACACACACAGAGGGGTATAGAGTAATTCTTGCTTGCGGTTCTCAACATATCCGTTGTCCAGTAATCCCAGGCCACAGAGTAATTGGCAAGATCGGAATCCCCTTTGCCATGAACAAAGGCAATACCTGTCTTAGCCTGAATGTTAAAGACAAAAAGACTGAAAACAATTAAAGTAAATAAAAACCTCTTTAGACGCATAAACGCTCCTCCCGACTAATTTTCAAAAAAACCTTATATGGTTGATAGATAAAATTTTAAAATATGAAAACAATTTTGACAAGAAAAAAAATAAATTAGGTATCTGATGTTAGGTATTAGGTATCGGGTTTTAGGTTTTTAAAAGGAGAAAATCTTTTTAATTAAAAAAAATTGATTTTTTCATCAGTTCAAACCTAATACCCGGCACTCAGTACCTGATACCTAAATTTAAAAAATGGTCGGGGCGAGAGGATTTGAACCTCCGACCTTTCGGTCCCGAACCGAACGCGCTGCCAGACTGCGCTACGCCCCGATTAAACAGGTGAGCAAAAAGATTTTACTTTTTCAATCCCATTTTTTCAAGGATTTTGTCAACCTTATCAATGACTTCTTTTTCCATTACAATGTCATCGGGCCATTCCCTGACAAAACCCTCTGTTTTCCACTTCTTTGTTGCATCAATGCCTATTTTTGTACCAAGCCTTTCAATTGGCGAGGCATGGTCAAGTACATCAAGCGGGCCGTCTGTAAAGAGTATATCCCTTTTAGGGTCAACATTGTTGCCAACCCTCCACATTACATCGTTGAGGTTGTGAACATCAACATCCTCATCAACAACAATTATTATCTTTGTAAACATCATCTGCCCCAATCCCCACACAGCGTTCATCACCTTTTTTGCATGGCCGGGGTACTCTTTTTTTATTGAGAGTATTGCAAAGTTGTGAAAAACTCCAAAAATGGGAAGGTTAAAATCAACAACTTCCGGTAATTGCATTTTCAATAGCGGGAGAAATATTCTCTCAGTTGCCTTACCCATGTAGCAGTCTTCCTGAGGGGGTTTGCCAACAACCGTTGCAGGGTAAATGGGGTTTTCCCTCATTGTTATACATTGAACATGAAAGGTGGGATAGTAGTCTGCAAGGGAGTAGTATCCCGTATGGTCTCCAAAGGGCCCCTCTATTCTTATATCGTCAAGGTCAACATACCCCTCTAAAACAATCTCTGCATTTGCAGGGACAACAAGGTCAACCGTTTTGCACTTAACAACTGGCAATCCTTTCTTTCTTAAAAACCCTGCAAAGAAAATCTCGCTTATCATTGGAGGAAGCGGGGCTGTTGCAGAGTAGGTCATTGCAGGGTCTCCCCCCAATGCAACCGCAACTTCAACCTTTCTGTTTCCCTTTTTACCTGCATCCCTTAAATTCTTTGCTCCATCGTGGTGAATGTGAATGTGCATTCCCGTTGTTTTTTTATCGTAAAGTTGCATTCTGTACATTCCGCAGTTTATTTTGCCATCTTCCGATTTTGTGAATACAAGGGGCAATGTTATAAACCTTCCTGCATCCTTTGGCCAGGTTTTTAAAACAGGCAGTTTTTCAAGGTCAACCTCTTCACCCTTTAAAACAATCTCCTGACAGGGTGCCTTTTTCACTATCTGAGGCCTGTAATTTGCTATTTCGTTTAAAAGAGGGAGTTTTTTTAGAGAATCAAAAAAAGACGATTCAAGAGGCGGGATAAGTTGTTTCAACAGAGAATCTATCCTTTCCCCGATTTCATCAAGGCTTTCAACTCCCAGAGCAAGAGCCATTCTGTCCATTGAGCCGAAAAGGTTTGTTGCAACAGGTATATCGTGCCCCTCAACATCTTCAAATAAAAGCCCTGGACCATACATTTTTGAAATTCTGTCTGTAAATTCGGATATCTCAAGAATAGGTGAGAGTTTTTCTTTAACTCTAATCAAATCTCCCCTTTTTTCAAGCTCGGAAATAAACCACCTTAAATCTCTTTTCATACCTATCCCTGTTACTTTTTATTTGCCTTTTTCCAATCTGCGAGGAATCTTTCTATCCCTATATCAGTTAGCGGGTGTTTAATTAACTGATAAACAACCTTTGGTGGTATTGTGGCAATGTCAGCCCCTGCAAGGGCGGCATTCCTTACATGTAATGGGTTTCTGATAGAAGCAACTATAATCTCTGTTTGCAGACAGTAATTGTCAAATATCTGTCTTATTTCAGGGATTATTGATATTCCGTCGTGCACAATGTCGTCAAGCCTTCCAACAAAGGGGGAGACATAGGTTGCCCCTGATTTTGCGGCCAATAATGCCTGCATAGGTGTAAATATGAGGGTAACATTGGTTTTTATGTTGTTTTCGGCACACCATTTTACAGCCTTTAACCCCTCGGCAGTCATAGGGATTTTTATAACAATGTTCTGATGCCACTTTGCAATCTCAGATGCCTCTTTTATCATTCCCTCATAGTCAAGGGAGATAACCTCGGCAGAAACAGGACCGTCAACAATGGAGCATATTTCAAGCACAACCTCTTTAAAATCCCTTCCCTCTTTTGCAACAAGTGAAGGGTTTGTGGTAACCCCATCACACAGCCCAATATCGTTTATTTTCTTTATTTCTTCAACATTTGCAGTATCAATAAAAAACTTCATACATCCTCCCGAATCTATTTTTAATCAAGGGAATTCCTTGCAATCTTTGCTGCTCCTGTTACCACATCATTCCCATTTAAAGCAAGCAACCTTACACCCTGGGTATTTCTCCCAATTCTGCTAATGCCCGAAACCCTAACTCTTATTGCCTTTCCTTCAACAGTCATAATAACAATTTCATCATTGTCGTCAACGGTTAAAACCTTGACAACCTTTCCTGTTTTATCCGTTACCTTCATGTTTATAATCCCGGTACCACCTCTTGACTGCAACCTGTAATCTTTAATGGATGTTCTTTTCCCGTAACCGTATTCTGAAATTGTCAGAACATCGCTGTCGTCAGAAACTATGTCCATAGAAACAACTTTATCTCCCTTTTTAAGGTTTATACCCTTAACCCCGGTTGCTGTCCTTCCCATGGGCCTTACATCGTTTTCGTGAAACTTTATTGACATACCGTTTCTGGTTGCTATAAAAACAAGGTCTTCTCCACCAGAAACCTTTGCAGAAATAAGAGTATCGTCTTCCCTCAATGTGACTGCAATAATGCCCGTTTTCCTTGGATTTGAGAATGCCGAAACAGGGGTTTTCTTAACCAGACCGTTTTCTGTAGCAAAAACAATAAATTTGTCTTCAACATCAAGATTCTTCAAGGAAACATAGGCAGCAACTCTTTCATCTGATTCAAACTGAAGCAGGTTTGCAATCGATCTGCCTCGTGCACCGGTTCCATACTCTGGAATATCGTAAACCTTTAACCAGTAACATTTACCTTTTGTCGAGAATATTAAAAGGGTTTGATGTGTTGAAGCAATAAATACATGCTCAATAAAATCCTCTTCTTTTGTTGATGTTCCCCTTATCCCTTTGCCACCTCTTCTCTGTTTTCTGTAAGAGGTTATGGGGGTTCTTTTAATGTACCCCTCGCCACTTACAGTTATTACCACATCCTCTTCCTGGATAAAGTCTTCAATAGAAAATTCCTGTTCATCAGGAATTATTTGAGTAAGCCTTTCATCTCCATACTCTTCTTTTATTGCCAGCAATTCCTCCTTGATTATCCCGTACACCCTTTTTTCACTTGAGAGGATGTCCTCAAGGTCTGCTATTAGTTTTAAAATCTGTCTATACTCTTCCAAAATCTTTTCCCTCTCAAGCCCTGTAAGCCTTTGCAGTTTCATGTCAAGTATTGCCTGAGCCTGTTTGTCCGAAAAGTGAAATCTCTTTATAAGGTTTTCTTTTGCTATAGCAGGATTTTTAGATTTCTTTATTATTGCAATTACCTCGTCAATATTTTCAATTGCAACCTTTAAACCTTCCAGTATATGAGCCCTTTCCCTTGCTTTTCTAAGCTCATACTTTGTTCTGTTTATTACAACCTCTTTCCTGAAAGAAACAAACTCTTCAAGCAAACCTTTTAGGTTTAAAATCTTTGGCTGAAGATTTACAAGTGAAAGGAATATTATTGAAAAAGAGGTTTGAAGCTGGGTGTGTTTGTAAAGGTGATTGAGAACCACCTGAGGAATAACCCCTTTTTTCAATTCAATTACAACCCTTATCCCGTCCCTGTCCGATTCGTCCCTTATGTCTGCAATCCCGTCTATCTGTTTATTTCTAACAAGATCCGCTATCTTTGTTATTAGATTTGCTTTGTTTACCTGATAGGGAATCTCGGTTATTACAATTCTGTCTCTATCACCTTTAACCTTTTCAATATTTACCCTACCCCTGATTACAACCCTGCCTCTTCCTTCGAGGTATGCTTTTTGAATTCCCGATATACCGTAAATTATTCCACCTGTAGGAAAATCAGGTCCTTTTATAAAATTCATCAACTCTTTAATCGAAATTTCAGGGTTATCTATCAATGCAATTATTCCGTCAATAACCTCGCTTAAATTGTGAGGGGGTATGCTTGTTGCCATACCAACTGCAATTCCGGAACTTCCGTTTACAAGAAGATTTGGAATCCTTGCAGGGAGAACTACCGGTTCTTCCAGAGAGCCATCGTAATTGGGTTGAAATGGCACTGTTTCTTTTTCAATATCTTTAAGCATTTCATGGGCAATTTTTGCCATTCTGATCTCTGTATAACGCATTGCTGCGGCAGAGTCACCGTCAACAGAGCCAAAGTTCCCCTGTCCGTCAACAAGGGGATATCTTAATGAAAAGTCCTGAGCCATCCTTACAATTGCATCGTAAACTGCAGAATCCCCATGGGGGTGGTATTTACCTATAACATCACCAACTATCCTTGCAGATTTTTTGTAAGGTTTATTGTAATCGTTTTTCATAAGGTACATTGAGTAAAGAATTCTTCTGTGAACAGGTTTTAATCCATCCCTTACATCTGGGATAGCCCTGCCAACAATTACACTCATTGCATAATCAAGGTATGATTTTTTTACCTCTTCTTCTATTTCAATTCTTCTTATGTCCTCCGGCATAGTTTCCCCTTATATATCAAGATTCTCAACATCCAGTGAATACTCCTCTATAAACCTCCTCCTTGGTTCAACCTGATCTCCCATCAATTTTGAAAAAACTTCATCCGCTTCAACAGCATCATCAATGGTTACCTTTAAAAGGGTTCTGGTATCTGGATTCAAGGTTGTCTCCCACAACTGCTCCGGATTCATTTCACCAAGACCCTTGTACCTCTGTATTGTTATCCCTTTCTTGGATAAATTATCAACAGAATCAACAAAATCAAAAAGGTTGTTCACAGTATCAATTACCTCTCCGTCCTTAAGTATTTTTATCTCTCTGTTAAAGTACTCTTTTAGATGCCTGTAAAGGTTCTGAATAACAATGTACTCAGGAAGATTTAATAGTTTTTTATCAATAACATTCCCTGAAAAAGCGACATTGTCTATGGAAACGGTTATGTGGTATCCGTTTTCTTCATTATAACCACTATCGGTTACAGAAAAAAGATTGTCTTCAAGCAATTTCTTTAACCTGTGAAAGGAAGAAAGATCATCCATGAAATCACCATTATGTATTTCATTTTCAATTAAAAAGAGTATGAGATTCTCTCTGTAACCTCTTTTTGAAAGCTTTTCAAGGAATTTTCTCATCTTCTTTGCATTCTTAATTATATCTATCCACTTTGATTTTCTGACTCTTTCCTCTCCTTCAATTTTTATAGAGTACTTGTCAAAGAAGTTTGAAACAAGAAATTCATTCAATTGATCCTCGTCTTTTAAATATGTTTCTTTTTTACCAGATTTAACCTTAAAAAGTGGAGGCTGTGCAATGTAAAGGTAACCTTTCTCAATAACCTCCTTCATCTGTCTGAAAAAGAATGTTAAAAGAAGGGTTCTTATATGTGCACCATCGACATCAGCATCCGTCATAATTATAATCTTGTGATACCTTATCCTGTTGATGTCAAAGTCCTCTTTTCCTATACCAGTACCAAGGGCTGAAATTATAAGTTTTATCTCTTCAGAAGAAAGAATTTTATCAAACCTTGCCTTTTCAACATTCAGTATCTTACCTTTTAAAGGAAGTATTGCCTGTGTTTTCCTATCCCTTCCCTGTTTAGCAGAACCTCCAGCAGAATCACCCTCAACCAAAAACAATTCAGCCCTTAATGGGTCTTTTTCCTGACAATCTGCCAGTTTTCCCGGGAGAGACGAGGAATCAAGCGCCCCTTTTCTTCTTGTTAATTCCCTCGCTTTCCTCGCTGCTTCTCTGGCTCTTGCTGCATCAATGGCCTTTTGAATAATTGATCTTGCAACGGAAGGGTTTTTATCAAAGTAATCCATGAGATATTCGTAAACAACCGAATCAACTATCTTTTTTACCTCAGAAGAAATAAGTTTGTCCTTGGTTTGAGAAGAAAACTTCGGATCAGGGTGCTTAACCGAAATTACAGCGGTAAGACCCTCCCTTACATCGTCACCTGTCAACTTTATGTTTTTCGCCTTTGGAAAATTATTCTGACTTAAATACTTGTTGACAGATCTTGTTAAGGCTGTTCTGAAACCCTCAAGGTGTGTTCCTCCGTCCCGGTTTTTAATATTGTTGGTAAAACAGTAGATACTTTCAGAGTAGCCATCGTTCCATTGCATAGCAACTTCAACAACTGTTTTCTCCCTGTTTTGTTCAAAGTAAATAACCTTTTTATTTATAACATTTTTGGTTTTGTTCAAATGCTCAACAAATGATTTTATTCCACCTGAGTAATGAAAACTTTTATTTTGCCCTGTTCTCTCATCCTTTAACTCAATTAAAAGCCCCTTATTCAAAAACGATAGTTCCCTCAACCTCTGAGCAAGCACATCAAATTGAAACTCTATATTTGTGAATATGTCTGGGTCGGGTCTGAAGGTTATCATTGTACCGGTACCCTTTGCCTTACCTTTTACTTCAAGTGGAGTTAAAGGCTTCCCTCTTGAATACTCCTGCCTGTAAAGTTTTCCATCCCTTTTTATCTCAAGGTACAAAAACTCTGACAACGCATTTACAACAGATACTCCAACACCGTGAAGACCTCCAGAAACTTTGTAAGAAGAAGCATCAAATTTTCCACCTGCATGCAGAACAGTCATTATTATCTCTGCCGCAGGTTTTTTCTCTTCAGGGTGAATATCAACAGGTATTCCCCTTCCGTTATCTTCAACTGTCACACTGTTGTCTATATGGATCACAACTTTGATCTTATCGCAGTAACCCGCCAGAGCCTCATCAACCGAATTATCCACAACTTCAAAAACCATGTGATGAAGACCTGTGCCATCGTCAGTATCACCTATGTACATACCAGGCCTTTTCCTGACCCCTTCAAGACCTTTTAAAACCTTTATACTGGACGCATCGTACTTTCTTTCAGCACTTTTTTCGCTTTTTTCCATAAATACCTCTAAAGTTCAATTAAAGAATGATTAAAAGTCTTAAACTTTCTTACATCTGTCGTTGTTAAAACTATCTGGAATCTGTTTAACACACTTTTAAGACATTCTTCAAGGTTATCAACATCAAGTTCCGAATCAAAATCATCAAGGAGAAGAACTGGATTTTTACCTGTCTTTTCAAAAAAAACGTTACCAACAGCCCTTATCACTTTAAAAAATATGTTTTTTTGTTGACCTGAAGAGTAAAAAAATCTTAAATCCTCATTATCCTTAAAAATAAAAAATCTATCTCTGTGGCAACCTGTTAATATTCTTCCCTGTTCAATTTCTCTTTTAAACAACAGTCGTTCCTCTTCTTTTTTATCCTTAATTTTGTATAGAATCGAAATATCCCCTTCTAAATAACTGTTAATTTTTTTTACAAATAATATTCTTTTTTTTCTTATCTCATCGCTCTTGAAGGAGATAATTCTGTTCCACGAAAAAATTGTATCACTTTCAGTCTTTGAAGTCAATAAAGCCCTTTTTTCATTTAACGCTCTTTTATATTCCATGTATTCTTTCATGTAAGTTCTGTCATATAGACTGAGAATTATGTTAAAAAATTTGTACAAACTCACAAGATCTTTTCTTATTGCATTTATCAATCTTCCATTGAAAACAAAAAGAGGAAAAGTGTGAGATATCTCACCTGAACTTACCATCTTTCCATTTAGACTTAAAACTCTTTTTCCCTCTTTTACAGAGTAAAAAGCCTTTATCTCATTTCCCTCAAAAATTGTTTTCAATGAAAAATACTCCATTCCCCTCTTTACCAGATTTGAATTTTTGCCTGTTAGAAAGGATTTTCCCCTCACGGAAAGGTATATTCCTTCAAGTATCGATGTTTTTCCTGAACCGTTTTTCCCGTTTATTATTGTAAAGTTTTTATCAAATACAAAATGCCTGTCTAAGAAGCACCTGAAATTCTTACACCAGAAACTTTCGAGCATTACAGTATCATGGGATTTATAAGAAAGGTGTAATCAACACCGTTTCTATGGAATTGAAAAAATGTAAAACTCTCTGAATTTCTATCCATCAATGCCTTCACTTCTTCCGCTTCAACAACATTAAAAAATTGATTTAAATGATTTATGTTGTATCCTGTCTTAAATGGCTCGCCACTGTATTTAACTTCTTTCTTTACTATAGCAACACTTCCCTCAACATCCTGCAAACTTGCAGTAAAGAAGCCATTTTCAAACTCAAAAACAACCTTATCCGAGTATTGACCATACAATGGCATCAACTCTTTTAATGCACTCTTCATTTCCTTAACATCAAAAACAACCTCAACAGCCTCTGGAGAGGGATTCAGAAAAGAACGGTAATTTATAAAATTATTTGCAAGAAGTCTTGAAAAAAGAACTCTTGGACCTATCTTAAAAAATATATTGGCACCATCTCTTCCAAGCAAAAGTTCATCGTCAAGTGAAGAAATTTGAATCATTCTTTTTAATTCAAGAAATGTTTTTTTAGAAACCACGAAGTTTTCTCTTTCATCAAAAAAAGATTCAATACCAGAATAGGATGCAACAAAAAGAGTATGCCTGTTTGAGGCTGCAAAGTTGAGATTTTCCTTTTCAAAATCAAAAAAAACTCCATTTAAGGATTTGTCCTTTATAATTTCATTATTTATAGAAATTGATATGGTTGATATAACATCAACCATCTGGGATTTTGGGAGAACAACACTATTGTCCGAAAAATCATAATCAGGGATAACGGGATAGTTATCATCAACCTGTGCATTCACAGAGTAAAACCTTCCATCCTTCTCTATTTTCAAAGATGAACTATCTATCCATAAGGAGATCGTTCCTTCCGGCAAAACCTTGACAATATCAAATATAACTTTTGCCGGAACAATAACTGTCCCTTCCTCTTCAATATCAGCTTTTAAACTTACGGTTAAACCAACCTCAAGATCAGTTCCTTTAAGGTAAAGTCTATCGTTTTCCGCTCTCATGTACATATTTGAAAGTATTGCGATCGTTGATTTCTTTTCAACTATTCCATTAATAAGGGTCAGTTCTTTTAGGAAATCATTTCTATCGATCTTTAATTTCATAGATATTCTCCTTAAGAGTTAATTTTTTTACTCTTTAGATATTTTATCAGATATAGATATATTTGTGAAATTGTTGAATAAAAAATAACTTTTTGTTTATTTGTTTGAAATTAAAGTACTTTTTTTTATTTGTGTATCTTTTGATACTAAAATTTCCTATTGAATTCTCTGTTTTTATGATGTGAATTTTCTGTGAAAATATTTTGTTTTTCACATTTTCTTATTTTCAACATCTTTTTAACAGGTTTTATAACTTTAAATTTACAATGTTTTAATATTTTTTTAATATTCTGATAAAATAAGATTGCCATGATTTACGGTAAGGTTGTTGGAAGTGTCTGGGCAACTCAAAAGGTTGATACTTTAAATGGATTGAAGTTTTTAATAGTGCAGCATTACTCTGTTAAAGGGGATCCTCTTTCTAATTTTACAGTTGCCGTTGATGCTGTCGGGGCAGGTGCCGGAGAGATGGTTTTAATGGCACAGGGCTCATCGGCAAGGCAGACTCCCATAACAAAGAACAGGCCTGTTGATGCAGTTATAATGGCAATAGTTGATAAACTGGAATTTAAAATATGAGTATTGAGGGAATTGTAAACGATATTTTAAATGAGATTGAAGGTGTTTATAAAAATATAGTGGTAATTGGAAGTGATCATGGAGGCTTTGAGTATAAAGAGGTTTTGAAGCCTTTTATTGAATCTTCAGGCTTTAAGGTATTTGATTGCGGTTGCTTTTCAAAGGACTCCGTTGATTATCCTGATTATGCGTATAAGACTGGCATGGAATTTTTTAATAAAAATGCGGTTTTTGGTATTTTTATTGACGGAGCAGGTATAGGCAGTGCAATTGTTCTAAATAAGATAAAGGGTATTAGGGCTGCTCATTGTTCAAACACCTTTGAGGCTTACAATGCAAGAGCACATAACGATGCAAACTTTTTAACCCTTGGCTCAAGGGTTGTTGGTATAGAGTTGATCAAATTTATTGTTGAGAAATTTTTAACAACAGAATTCGAGGGTGGAAGACATTTGAGAAGGGTGGAAAAAATAAAGGATATTGACAATGCTAATAGGTAAGGTTGTGGGAAGTATCTGGGCAACAAAGAAGTTAGATAGTTTTGAAGGTAAAAAATTGCTTATAGTTCAACCCTTTAATGAGGATTTAAAACCTGAAGAGAGATTTGTAATTGCCGTTGATACTGTTCAGGCGGGAAAAAATGATATTGTTTTTTATGCAACAAGCAAAGAGGCTGCAATCCCCTTTAATAACGATAATATGCCTGTGGATGCAGCCATAGTTGGAATTATAGACGGTTTTTCTCTATGATACTCTGTAAGGTGCTGGGAAGTATTTATTCAACAAAAAAGAATGATAATTTTAAGGGTTATAAAATTATGCTTGTAAGAGAGATAACTCCTGAAGGTGATTTTAAGGGTAAACCTTTCTTAGCGATAGATGCTACCGATTCTGGGAAAGGTGATACTGTCCTTGTGATAAAAGAAGGTGGTAGTCTTCAATTGATAACGAAAAGTAAAAAGATCCCTGAAAATGCTATAATTGCAGGGGTTGTGGACAGGATAAATTTAGAGGTGTGATATGAACAAGGATATTTCAAAGATTGTTGAAGAGATATTAACATCACTTGATGATGTTGAAGTTAAAAGAAACGAAGAAGATGTAAACCTTGATTGGCTTGAATTTGATAATTCCTCACCCGATCTGCTGTACTGTGATGTTGAAGAGAAATATTGTGTTTTAAAACCAAAGGAAACACTTGATACTTTTATAAAGGTAAAAACTGATAGAATTACCCCGGATGGGATATTCAATGTAAACATCTCTCACCTTATTGATCATACTCTGTTGAAACCTGATGCAAAAATAGATGATATTGTCAATCTTTGTATGGAAGCAAAGAAGTACAACTTTGCATCTGTTTGCATAAACCCCTGCTTTGTTAAAACTGCATCTGAAATATTAAGCGGAACTGAGGTGAAGGTCTGCACTGTAATAGGTTTTCCCCTTGGGGCAACCACAAAAGAGGTAAAGGCTTTTGAAGCAAAACAGGCTATCGAAAGCGGTGCTGATGAGATAGATATGGTTATAAACATAGGCTTTTTAAAGTCTAAGAGGTATAACCTTGTTCTTGAAGATTTAAAGGCTGTTAGAGAAGCAACAAATGGGAAAGTTTTAAAAGTAATTATTGAGACCTGCTATCTAACCGAGCAGGAGAAGATCAAAGCCTGTGAATTGTCAAAGGAGGCTGGAGCGGATTATGTAAAAACTTCAACGGGATTTGGAAAAGGGGGGGCAACTGTTGAGGATGTTCTTTTAATGAGAAAGATCGTTGGTAGGGATATGGGAGTTAAAGCATCTGGTGGTATAAGGGATTTTGACAAAGCACTTGATATGGTTAAAGCAGGGGCAACAAGGATTGGGGCAAGTGCAAGCGTAAAGATTGTGAAAAAAGAGAAGAATGTTTCAAAAGGGTATTGATCCCGTAAGGGTATATATAAATTTTTTAGGAGGAATTTAATGGCAAGGTACAGGATTGCATGGTTGCCTGGAGACGGTGTTGGAAACGATGTAATGGAGGCAGCTAAAATTGTGCTTGATGAATTAAAACTGGATGCAGAGTATATTCATGGAGATATAGGCTGGGAGTTCTGGAAAAAAGAGGGAAACCCCTTACCAGACAGAACAATTAAAATGATGAAAACAACTGACTGTGCCCTTTTTGGTGCAATTACTTCAAAACCGAAAGACGAAGCAAAAAAAGAGCTTGCACCTGAATTGAGAGATAAGGGGTATGAGTACTTTTCTCCCATTGTTAAACTGAGACAGTTGTTTGACCTTGCAATAAATATGAGGCCCTGCAAGGCTTACCCGGGAAACCCGTTGAATTATAAAGACAATATCGACCTTGTTATCTTCAGGGAGAACACTGAGGGTATGTATGCAGGTGTTGAGTTTTATCCTGTTGAGGATAAATTGAAAAAATGCTTTTTAGATCACAACAAAAAAATGCAGAGGTTTATGGATGTTCCTGCTGATGAAATTGCCATTTCAACAAGGATAATGACCAGAAAGGGTTGTGAGAGGATAGTGAGAGCCGCATTTGAATATGCCAAAGAAAACAACAGGCCAACTGTTACCCTTGTTGAAAAGCCCAATGTTTTAAGGGAAACAGGGGGTTTAATTACCAAGGTTGCAAGGGAGATAGCAAAGGATTACCCTGGTATTGAACTGTGGGAGACAAATATTGATGCAATGTGTATGTGGCTTGTGAAAAACCCTGAAAATTACAGTGTTTTAGTTGCAGAAAACCTTTTCGGGGACATAATTTCAGACCTTTCGGCTCAACTTGTGGGAGGGCTCGGTTTTGCTTCATCTGCAAACATCGGAAAAGATTATGCTGTTTTTGAGCCAACCCATGGTTCCGCACCAAAGTATGCAGGAAAGTACAAGGTTAACCCGATGGCCATGCTTTTAACTGTAAAACTGATGTTGGAGTGGCTTGGTGAAAAGGATATGGCTTCAAGGCTTGAAAACGCTATTGCAACCGTTATAAAAGGGGGCAGGGTCAGAACATACGATATGGGCGGAAGCAATACCACATTAGAGGTTGCTGAGGAAGTAGCCAGAAACCTTTAACCTTTGGAACTGTTTTAATTTTTATTTGACTTTTAATCTTTCTTTGTTTTTAATATTAGGGAAATATAATAGAAGAGGGAGGGAATATGCAACCTACTTTCAGGCCAAATAGAAGGAAAAGAAAAAAAACTCATGGATTTCTGGTTAGAATGAAAACCAGGGCAGGAAGAAAAGTGATAAATGCAAGGAGAAGAAAGGGGAGAAAAAGATTAGCAGTTTAAATCTTGTCTTTAAAGAGAGAGTTTGTACTAAAAAAAAGGAAATGCTTTTTAGAAGCTTACGCTAAAGGAAAGAGGTACAACGGTTTATTTGTTGTAATTTATTTTTTGCCTGGAAAAGAGAAAAAACTTTTTGGCTTTACTGTTTCGAAAAAGATTGGTAAGGCTGTTAAGAGGAATAAAGTAAAGAGGCTGTTAAAGGAATTGGTGAGAGTGAATTTTAACTTTTTCCCTGAGAATTGCTGGTATGTACTAAATGCTAAAAAAAGTATTAGAAAAGCAGGTTACTTTGATTTAGAAAAAGATATCAAAGATTTTTTAAAGTGGTTAAATGAAAAGAGTGGCCATTGTTTTAATTAGGTTTTATCAAAAATTTATATCTCCCCTGTTTCCTCCTTCATGCAGGTTTACCCCTACCTGTTCTAACTATGCGATTCAGGCTTTTAATAAGTACGGTTTTTTCAAAGGGGGATGGCTTG
>JALSOA010000126.1 GCA_026986725.1 Acidobacteriota bacterium | reverse complement strand
TTGACGTTGACTCGGATGTAGTACCTGAAGTTGACCTCACCTATATGCTAAACGAACACTGGGGAATTGAAATCATTGCAGCAACATCAAAACACGATCTATCCGCAAAGGGCGGTAGCTTAAACGGTGCTAACATCGGAAGCGTAAAGGTTCTTCCTCCAACAGTAACAGTTAATTACCACTTTACTTTGAAAGACAGATACCATCCCTATGTGGGCGTCGGGTTTAACTACACATCCTTCTATAACTATGACCTGTCAGGAGACCTTGCAAACTTAGGAGTTACCCACATCTCTTTTGATTCATCCACAGGGATTGCAGGACAGCTTGGAATTGACATTGACCTTAAAGATAACTGGCTTATAAACTTTGACATCAAGTACATTGACATTTCAACAGATGCAACAATTATAACAGCCAACGGGGATGTTCTTGACAGGGTAAGCGTTGATATCAACCCATGGGTAATAGGGTTCGGAGTAGGTTACAGGTTTTAATCCCGGAAGATTTTAATTTCAAAAAGGGGGGGTACCCCCTTTTTTTATTTAATGCGCCTTCCAGAAAAATAATCCCCTTAAATCAAGCCATTTTTAAAATACATCAAACTTCTGATATAATTTCACTGCCACACTTTTAAGGGAGGGATTATGAAGATATGTGTCATTGGAACAGGTTATGTTGGACTGGTTGCAGGAGCATGCTTTGCAGATAGCGGAAATACCGTCACCTGCGTTGACATAGATAAAGAAAAGATAGAAAAATTGAAAAAAGGGATAATCCCCATATACGAGCCCGGATTACAGGAGATTGTTCATAAAAATATTGAAAAAGAAAGGCTTTATTTCACAACTTCAATAAAAGAAGGGGTTGAAAAAAACGATATCGTTTTCATTGCAGTGGGAACACCGGAGGGAGAAGACGGCTCGGCAGACTTATCTTATGTGTTGCAGGCTGCAAGAGACATTGCAAAATATATGAACGGATACAAGGTGATAGTCAATAAATCAACCGTTCCTGTTGGAACAGCGGAAAAAGTAAGAAAAGAGATTGAAAAGATCACCAATCATCCATTTGATGTGGTATCAAACCCAGAATTCTTAAAAGAAGGAGCAGCGGTTCAGGACTTTCTTAAACCTGACAGAATCGTCATTGGCACAAACAGCGAAAAGGCAAGAAAGATAATGGTTGACCTTTACTCTCCATTTGTAAGGAAGAAAGAAAGAATTATTTTAATGGACAATGTGAGTGCAGAGTTAACAAAGTATGCGGCAAACTCAATGCTTGCAACAAGGATCTCATTTATGAACGACCTTGCAAACCTTGCTGAAAAGGTGGGGGCAGACATTGAGAAGGTAAGGATTGGTATAGGTACCGATTCAAGGATCGGGCTTGCTTTCCTTTTCCCAGGTGTTGGATATGGCGGCTCCTGTTTTCCCAAAGATGTTAAAGCAATTTTAAAAACAGGAAAAAAGTACGGACACAATTTAAGCATAATAGAGGCTGTGGAGAGGGTAAACAAAGAGCAGAGAAGGATAATGGTTGACAGAGTGCTTAAATTTTTCAAAGGGGATGTTAAAGGGAAAACATTTGCTGTCTGGGGGCTTTCATTCAAACCAAACACAGACGATATGAGAGAAGCACCCTCAGTTGACATAATAAAAGGGCTTGTTGAAAAGGGAACAAAAATACAGGCTTATGACCCTGTTGCAATGGAAAATGCAAAAAAAATCTTCTCTAAAATGGGAATAGAAAACTCAATAACATTCTGTCCAAAGCAGTATGGCGCATTGCAGGATGCAAACGCTTTGATCGTAGTTACCGAGTGGATGGAGTTCAGAAAGCCTGATTTTGAGGTTGTAAAGAAACTCATGTCTGGAAACACAATATTTGACGGAAGAAACATATATAAACCTGAACAGATGAAAGAACTCGGCTTTAATTACTTCTCCATAGGCAGAAAACCGGTAGTACAGGATTAAGTTCAATAAAAAAATCTTTTCAGGGATACAAAAAAAGCATCACTATAATATTTTTTGACTCAACTCCAGATTTATAGCAAAAAATCTTGACTAAACTCCAGAAATTAGGTATTATTACACTAAAAAGTAGATTAAGGTCAAACCATATAGAGGTGAAAATGGAGTTTTTGCTAAAATTATCAAGAAGAAAAATAAATGAAAATCCTCTTCAAACAAAAAGATACCTTTATAACAAGATTGATTTAAACAACAGGCTAATAGGAATAGTCGGTGCAAGAGGAACAGGAAAAACAACATTAATGCTGCAACTGATTAAAGAAAAATTCAATATTTCTGAGACTGTTTATTTAAGCCTTGACCACATATTTTTTCTGGAAAATAAACTGATTGATGTTATTGAAAACTTCTATACTAAATATAGGATAAAAAATTTCTTTTTAGATGAAATCCACAAGTACAAAAACTGGCAACAGGAGATTAAAAATATATACGACTTTTATAATAAAATTAAAATCGTGTTCTCTGGAAGTTCAAGCATAAACATTAAAAAAGCAAAATATGACCTATCAAGAAGATGTGTGACTTATCTTTTAAATGGACTTTCATTCAGAGAGTTTTTAAACATTAAATACAGGGAAAATCTAAAATCATACAGCTTTACAGAAATTTTACAAAACCATCTGGATATATCCTTCAATATTTCGGAAAACAGCCGAATTCTTTTAGACTTTGAAGAGTATGTCAGGTATGGTTATTATCCAATATATTTTGAAAACCCAAAAACAGTTGTTTCCAAGATAGTGAATATGTACGAAAAAGTCATTTATGAAGACATTGTGGAAGTAACAAACATTAACACAGAAAACCTGTTTGTTTTAAAAAAATTGATATACTTTATTGCAACCATGCCTCCAGGTGAAATTAACATAAATAATTTAAGCAAGACTCTCAAAAAGGATAATAAAACTATTGTAAATTTTATTGCAAAATTGGAAGATGCAAGACTTTTAAACCTTATTTACAAAGAGGGGCGAACCGCTTCTCTTGTCAGGTCACCTAAGAAGATATACATTGAAAATGGAAGCCTTTACAATGCCATAAACGAAGAGATAAGAACTTTTCCTGATACAGGGAATCTTAGAGAGGTTGTATTTGTAAATCAGTTAAAAAACGCAGGGCATTATATAAGATACTCAAAAGAAATTGGAGACTTTTTAATAGATGATTTTTATTTTGAGATAGGTGGTAAAAACAAAAGTAAAAAGCAGATTAAAAAAGCAAAAAATAAAGCATTTATAGTTAAAGACAATATTCAATACGGAGAAAAGGGAGTGATACCTCTATATCTTTTCGGATTTTTGTATTAAAAACCACCAAACAGCACATCCTTTTATAACTTTTATTTTTACTTAAATGCAATTACCTTTGTTAAAAACCTTGTTGCAAAGGGGAAAAGTTTTGAAAGGATGTTGAGGGCTTTGGACTTTATCCCCACATAGTGGTGCACCCTGTTTTTTTTAATTACCGCTTTGTAAACGGTTTTTGCAACCTTTTCAGGAGACACCGTTACCCCCAGTCTCTTTACGCTTGTTGCTTTGTACTTTGCATCAAGAACCATGGGGGTTTTAACATAGTCAACCAAAATATCGCAGACAAAAATCCCGTCCTTCTCAAACTCAATATTTAAGCCTTCGGTCAAAGTCTTGACAGCGCTTTTTGTTGCAGAGTAAACAACAAGTTCAGGTGTACCGTAAAGCCCCGCAAGGGAAGACATGTTGACAATTGAAGAGCCTTTTTCCATCAATGGCAGGAATTTATATATAATGCTCACAATCCCCTTTATATTTACATCTATCTCAAGCAATTGCTCTTTTAAATCAATAGACTTAAACAACCCCATTCTTAAAATCCCTGCACTGTTAAAAATCCCATCTAACCTTACATTGTTCTTTTTCAATAGATTGTAAGCGCTTTCAACTTCTTTTATATCGCTCACATCACAGGGGATGGTCAATAAACACCTATCTCCAATCTTTTTTAAACCCTCTCTGCTTATATCAAGGGCAACAATATCCCACCCTTTTTCAAAAAAGAGGGAGACAGCCGCCTCCCCTATACCGGAAGCGGCACCGGTTATAAGTATGGTGTTAGCCATATTCAAACCCTTTCAAGAATGGTTATTCCCATTACAGCCTCTTCTATCCCGATGTTTCCCCCACCGTTTTGCGCAAGCCCGATCCTTGCCCCTTCAACCTGCCTTTTACCAGCCTGCTCCCTTAACTGTAAAATAAGTTCGTGTATCTGAGCAAGCCCTGATGCTCCTATGGGGTGCCCCCTTGATTCAAGCCCCCCGCTTGTGTTTATGGGTATCCTTCCCCCCAACTTTGTCTCTCCTCTCTCTGCAATTATTCCACCCTCTCCCTCTTTGCAAAAACCAAGGTTTTCACTTTGATGCAACTCACCGTAAGAGGTTGCATCGTGAAGTTCCGCAATATCCACATCCTCAGGGGAAACAGAAGCCATGCTGTAAGCCTTTTCTCCAAGCCTTTTGCCAAGGTCTTCTTCGTCAATATTCCTGTCCCTTCCCTGTCCGAGCACAGAGGCCCTTATTCTAACCGCATTTTTAAATCCCCTTTTTTTCAAAAACCTTTCCGAAACAACCACACAGGCTGCAGCACCGTCTCCCACAGGGGCACACATTGAACGGGTTAAAGGCCAGACAACTATGTGGTCGTTTAAAACCATTTCAGGAGTCATCGGGACTTGATATTGGGCAAGGGGATTCATTGAGGAATGCCAGTGGTTTTTTGCCGCAATCACAGCAAGTTGCCTCTGCGTTGAGCCGTACCTGTCCATGTGCCACCTTGCTCCCACAGCATAAACATCCATAAAGACAGAGCGGCCTTTATTTAAATTCTCTGCTTCTT
>JALSOA010000125.1 GCA_026986725.1 Acidobacteriota bacterium | reverse complement strand
ACCTGCATTTTCTGAATTTCAATCCCCGGATAAGGAGTTATTTTAGAACAACTAACTGGATGGGGAGGTGCTTCAAGGACTTAAAGGATTATATAAGAGTAAGAGGTTATTTTCACTCTTAAACCATGTGCTTAAGAAGTTTCTTTATTTCTTTTTTAATGAAAAAAGTACAAGGTATAAAAACATAAAAGTTGAGGTATTCCAATTTAATAGAGGATGTGTTTTAAAATGAAAGGCGTTTACTATTCTTTCTCTGGCACAATTAAGTTGGCATTACATTTTTCTCCTTCCCTTTCAAACGGAATGAAATTTATTATTAAATTTATCAGTTCCCTGAATTCTATTTTTGCCTTATTATATAATAGTTTAAAATGTGAGATGGGCAGCATAGGTTTTTCATAAACTCAATTGTTGAGATACAAAAAAAAGGGATATTTTTTCAGGCGTTTTTTGGTTTTACCCGAATTTCTTTATTGTTTAATCAACCAATTTTATGTATTCCTGCATTGCTTTTTCAGGGGGCATACCTTTTAACTCTTCCCATGCCTGATATTTTGCATATTCTTTCATTGCCCAGACTGAGGGTTTTTCTCCCTTAACATCCCCTTCGGTTGCCTGTTTGTAAAGTGCATAAAGTTTTAACAGTGTGTCGTTATCGGGTTTTTGTTTAAGATTGAATACCCGCTCTTTTGCCTGTTCAAATCTTTTTTTTAAATCTTCCATAACTTCTTTTACACATTGAATCTGAAGTTTATTATGTCGCCGTCTTTGACAATGTAGTCTTTTCCTTCAAGCCTGAGCAGTCCTTTTTCTTTGCACTTTGTGAGGGATTTTTCTTTAATAAAGTCGTCAAAGTGGACAACCTCCGCCCTTATAAATCCCCTTTCAATGTCCGAGTGTATTGCCCCTGCCGCCTTTTGAGCGTTTGTGCCTTCAGTTATTGTCCATGCCCTGCATTCGTCTTCTCCAACCGTAAAGAAGGATATTAGCCCTAAAAGAGAGTATGATTCTTTTATTATTAAATCCCTTGCAAGTGTTTTTATCCCGTATTCTTCCATAAACATTTCTCTGTCTTCTTCATCAAGCCTTGATATTTCCTCTTCTATCTTTCCACTTATTGCAACCGCTTTCATTCCCTTTTTATCTCCGAATTCTTCTTTAAATTTTTGAAGGTAATCGCTTCCGTCTTCCCCTTCGTTTACATTGAAAACAACAAGCACCGGCTTTAAGGTTAGGAATTGAAATCCCCTTATCTGCTTCAATTCAAGATGGTCAAAGTGAATCTCTTTTAAAGGGGTGAGGTTTTCAAGGGCATCTCTTATTTTAAGCAATGTTTCAAACTCTTTCTTTTCCTGAGGGTTTTTTGAGGATTTAACCTGTTTTTCAAGTTTTTTTATTCTGTTTTCAACTATTACCTGATCAGAGATTATGAATTCTTCCATAAGGTTTTGAAGGTCTCTCATAGGGTCAACCGTGTTGAAGGGATGAAATACCCCGTCATCGTCAAATGCCCTTACAACAACAAGGAGAGCATCGGTTACCTTTATCTGGTTAACAAGGGCAGGGTCAATTGCACCCTCACCCTCAACCCCAGCAACATCAACATATTCAACTGTTGCGTTTACCTTTCTCTTTGGGTTGAATATATCAGTTAAAGCATCAAGCCTTTCATCAGGCACTTTAACATTTGCCATATTTACCTGCAATTTGTTTGCCCCAAAGCCTGTTTCAGCCTCCTGCCCTGTCAATGCGTTGAATATTGTTGTTTTGCCGCTTTGTTTTAATCCAATAAGCCCTATTTTCATTTAATTACCCTCTTCCTTTACAGCAAGTTGTTTTACAACATCAATTACCGTGCCGTCTCTCCATTCAATAGCGGCAACAACCCTGTCTGTTGTCTCCGGCCTTGGAGGGACCTTGCCTCCCACAAGTTCAAGAGCCTTTTCCCTTAACTGCTCAATTGGAACAATCGGAAGAGAAGAGTTTTTAAGCCTGTCTATTAAATCCTGCCTCTTTGGGTTTATGGCTATGCCGTATTCTGTTACAAGGACATCTATTGCCTCTCCCGGTGCCGTAACAGTGTAAACAGAGTCAACCACTATGGGGTTTGTTTTTCTCACAAGGGGTGCGGTTATTATTGTCATAAAAGAGTCTGTTGTATCCTGAAATCCCCCTATCCCGTGCAATAGCCAGCCGTCTGAGTGGGTGTTTACATTTACATTGAAGTTTAAGTCAATCTCTGTTGCCCCTAAAACAGCAACCTTAACCATTGATGCAAAGCACCCCTTAGTATGGTAGCAGTATGAGACAAACGGATTTGTGTCAATGTGGTTGGGGTTTTCGGCAAGGGATTTTACCCCTTCAAGGTCAAAGGATTGGCCGTCGAGTATGTATTTAACAAGCCCTTCTTTCAAGAGTTGAACAAGAAGCCCTGTTGAGCCTCCCCGTGCAAAGGCTGCAACGCAGTTTTTCTCTCTCATATATTCACCTAAGTATTTGACAAATGCAAGGGACATTCCGCCAGCACCTGCCTGAAATGAGAAGTTAGGCTCATCCAAAAGCCCTGCATCCCTTACAATCTGCGCCGCCCAGTTTGCTATTTTAAGCCTGTCTGGGACTGTTGTTATCTTTGTTGTGCCCGAAACGATCTTTGACGGGTCTCCAAGTGAATCTATTTTAACCACATAGTCAACATTTCCCCCCTGAATTGCCCAGGGGAAGCAGGGAAAATCAACAAGATTGTCCGTCACAACAACAACATTGTCAGCATAAAGTGAGTCTGCAAGGGCAAACCCGAGAGGCCCGCATGCAGAGGGGCCGAACAATCCGTTTGCATTTCCGTGTGCATCGGCTGTTGGTGCTGCAATGAATGCAACATCAATGTGAAGGTCTCCGTCCTGAATTGCCCTGTACCTTCCTCCGTGGCTTCTCAATATTGCAGTTTTTTTCAATCCCCCCATTGTGCACAGTCTTCCAATTGGCCCGTTCATTGAGCCCTCAATGTTTGCAATTACCCCGCTTTTTATGTGGGTTATTAAAGGCTCGTGAACAGGAAAAAGAGCACTTGGGGCAAGGGTTATGTTTTTAATTCCCCTTTCTGCAAATTTATCCATAACAAGGTTTACAAGAACATCACCGTTTCTCAGATGATGGTGAAATGATACTGTCATACCGTCTTTTAAGGGGAGTTTGTCAAGCACTTTGTCTATTGATTCAACAAGTTTATCCCCGGCTTTGTAGTCTGCGGCAGAGGGTATTGGAGGACCAACTTTTTTCCCCTCAGGTTTATGCTTGCCCCTTCCCTTAAAAGGAATTACCTTTTTGCCGTTTATCTCCTCAGGTATTAACCTTCCCACTGCATTTTTTACGAATTTCATATCCAATCTCCTCCAAAAGCGTTTTTTATATGCTTTATTTTAAATCCATTTATTGCAATTACATCAAAGCGATAATACCCCTTCCACCTGTTTTCCGCAATATACTTCCTTGCTGTCTTTAAAATCCTTTCAGCCTTTTTCTTTGTAACAAACTCTTCAGCCCTTCCAAACTCATCACTTTTTCTGTATTTAACCTCAACAAAAACAATTGTTTCTTTATGCTTGCAAATTATGTCAATCTCTCCATACCTTGTTCTATAATTAAATTTTAAAATTCTATACCCTTTTAAAAAAAGGTATAAGCCTGAAACCCTTTCCCAGAAAAATCCCTTTAATCTCACATTGAAAGAAAGATAAGTTTCAAAATAACAAAAATTGTTCCAAGAATTGAAAAGAGAATCCCTATCTTTTTAGCAGTTTCCTTTTCAATCCTCAACTCTTCAGGAAAGTAACTTGATGAGCCAAAACCCTCGTACATAAAGTTAAAGCCAAAAAAGATAATAAAAACGAAAAATGTCATTTGAAGCACATGGAAGAGCAAATTATTCATTAAACTCCCTCCTCTTTTCTTCAACCTTGTCTCCATCCTCTCCAATTGCATTTTCAGGACAGGAAAGCATAGCCTCTCTTACCGCCATTTCACCGAACTTGCCATCAGGCTGGCTTGTTACATAGGCTGTTTCCTCATCCCAGTCTATATCAAAGTATCCCTCACCCATTGAAACGCACACCTGACACATTGTGCAAAGTGTTCTGTCAACATAGTATTTCCCCGGAGCATTCCTTGATGCCTTTTTCAAAGGATTCGGCATAATCCCCCTCCTCTCAGTGCAATTATATTAAATATGTGGTTATTTTAAACCAAAAAAGTTAAATTCAGGTTTTTTTCGGTAAAAAATTAAAGTATATTTTAAGAGAATGAAAATTTTTTAAGGAGTTTTGAATGAAAAAATACGATTTAATAGTAATAGGGGCAGGGCCCGGCGGCTATGTTTCCGCAATATATGCAGCACAAAGCGGATTAAAAACAGCAATTATTGAGAAAAACCACAGGCTTGGAGGCACCTGCCTTAACATCGGATGTATCCCCACAAAGGTTTTGATTGAATCGGCAAAGTATCTGAAAAAGATTAAATTTATGAAAGAACTGGGAATTGAGGTAAAGGAATTCTCCTTCTCAATTGAAAAAGCAATGAAGAGAAAGGACAGGATTGTAAACAAACTGACAAAGGGTGTTGAGTTTTTAATGGAGAAAAATAACATTGAGGTAATAAAGGGGGAAGCATCATTCATTGACAATGCCATAATTAAGGTTCAGGGAGAGGAGATTGAGTTTGAAAACTGCATAATAGCAACAGGCTCTAAACCTGCTGAACTTCCCCACATAACACTTGACGGTGAATTTGTAATATCCTCAACGGAGGCACTGTCCTTAAACCCGTTGCCTGAATCCATAGCAATTATAGGGGGCGGGGTAATAGGGGTTGAGTTTGCAACTATATTTTCCTCTTTCGGGGTTAAAACAACTATTTTAGAGTTAATGCCCCAGTTAATACCTGGTATGGACAGGGATTCTGCGGATATTTTGAAATCCGAATTGAAGAAACAAAAGATAAAGGTATTCACAGATGCAAAGGTGAAAGGTGCAAAAAACGGAAAGGTTTTGTTTGAACAAAACGGGGAAGAAAACGAGATAGAGGTTGATAAGGTTTTGCTTGCTGTTGGGAGAAAACCGTACACATCGGGATTGGGGCTTCACAACACCGACATTGTGCTTGAAAAGGGGCACATAAGGGTAAGCGAAAACCTTGAAACAGATGTGAAGGGGGTCTATGCCATAGGGGATGTTATAGACACTCCAAAACTGGCACACCTTGCATCAAGAGAGGGAATTAAGGCTGTAAACCACATTCTGGGGATTGAAGACAAAGATGATATTTACCTATCCTGCCCTGCTGTCGTGTACTCCTCCCCTGAAATAGCCTATGTGGGATTATCCCTTGAAGATGCAAGGCAAAGGGGGATTGAAGCAGAAGAGGCTGTATTCCCATTAAGCGCAAACGGGAAAGCCTATATTGAAGGGATAAAAAATGGTTTTGTAAAAGTGGTTTACAATAAAAATAGTGAGAAACTATTAGGTGTCCACATTGTCTCTCCAAACGCATCAGAGTTAATATCAGAGTGTGCAGTTGCAATAAGCAAAAAAATGAGGGTGGAAGAGTTAAGCAGGGTGATCCACCCCCACCCAACAGTATCGGAAAGCCTTATGGAGGCATTTCACCTTGCAGCAGGCTATCCAATTCACATTTAGGAGAGGATATGAAGGAGTTTGACAAACTTGTTGAGATAATGGCAACTTTAAGAAGTGAAAACGGCTGCCCGTGGGATAAAAAACAGACACTTGAAACCCTGAAGTCTTTTCTAATTGAAGAGGCTTACGAAACAGTTGACGCAATAGATGAAAAAGATTTTGAAAAATTAAAGGAAGAATTGGGGGATCTTCTTTTGCAGATAATTTTTCAATCAAGGATTGCGGAGGAGTACGGAAAATTCACCATTGAAGATGTTATAAAAACAATAAACGAGAAGATGATAAGAAGGCATCCCCATGTTTTTGGGAATGACAGAGTGAACTCAACAGATGAGGTGCTTGAAAACTGGGAAAAGATAAAGGCAAAAGAAAGGGAAAAAAAGAAAGAAAAGGGGTTTCTTTCGGGAATTGCAAAAAATCTCCCTGCATTGCAGGTTGCCTATCAAATAGGGGTTAAAACATCAAGGATAGGGTTTGACTGGAAAACCCCTGATGAGGTTATAGAGAAATTCAGGGAAGAGTGGAGTGAGTTTGAAAAAGCGAAAAAAACAGGTGATTTAAAAAAGATTAAGGAAGAGATTGGCGATGTGCTTTTTACAATTGCACAGATTGCAAGGAAACTTGATATAGACCCTGAAGACGCTTTAAGGCTTTCAAACAAAAAGTTTATGAAAAGGTTTAAATTTGTTGAACAAAATACAGATATTTACAATTCATCAATTGACGAGATGGAAGAACTCTGGCAAAAAGCAAAGAAGGTTAAGGGATAAATTAAAAAGTTGCTTTTTGAGAAAGTGTTAATGAACTGCTCCACCCTTACAAACGGAGCTTAT
>JALSOA010000124.1 GCA_026986725.1 Acidobacteriota bacterium | reverse complement strand
ATGTTGGGGATTCTAAAAAGGATGATGGAGATGATGTTGTTGATGCGGAGATTGTGGAATAATGGGGGTGTACGGAGATTAGGCCATGGTTAAAAAGGATTATTACGCTGTATTGGGGCTCCAGAAAGGAGCCTCAATACAGGAAGTAAAAAAGGCATACAAGAAACTTGCAAGAAAGTATCACCCTGATTTAAACCCTGGTGATAAACAGGCTGAAGAAAAGTTTAAAGAGATCTCGGAAGCCTATGCAGTGCTTTCCGATCCAAAGAAGAAGGAGCAGTACGATAAGTATGGGTTTGTTGGGGAAGGTGATTTTGGTTCTAACTTTAACTACCAGCAGTATCAGAACATAAACTTTGAGGATTTCTCAGATATATTTTCTGATCTTTTTGGGGGGGGAAAAGTTAAAAGTGATTTTTCACACTCAAATGCTCCCCAAAAGGGAGAGGATATTCAGTATTCGATGAGAATATCATTTATGGATGCTGTTCACGGTTTGACTACAAAAATAAGGGTTAACAGAAGCAAACCATGTGATGTGTGCAATGGCACAGGCCGGATACCTTTATCAACCCCTCAGATTTGTCCAAGGTGCAGGGGCACAGGTAAGGAGAGTGGAGGGTTTGCATTTTTTCATGTTGAGAAACCGTGTTCTTTGTGTGGTGGTACTGGAAAAATAACCTTTACCAGGTGTTCAAAGTGCAATGGTAAAGGAAGGTTACCGTTTACGGAAACAATAAGTGTCAGAATTCCTGCTGGTGTTGATAATGGGTCAAAGGTAAGAGTACCTAAAAAGGGGGAAGCAGGGATAAATGGTGGTCCTCCCGGAGATCTTTATATTGTTACGGTGGTTGAGGAGCATCCGTATTTTAAAAGACAGGGGGATAATATCTATTTAAAGTTACCTGTGACCTTTTCAGAGGCTGCACTTGGAGCGAAGATAAAGATTCCAACTATTTATGGGTCTTCCACCGTTAAGATTCCTCCGCAAACTCAATGTGGACAGAAGATAAGGGTTAGAGGAAAAGGTGTGAAATCAAGGTTAACTGGCAAGAATGGTGATATGTTTCTTGAGATAGAAATTAAAACTCCCTCAATAGTTGATACAAGGGTGAGGGAGATAATGAAAGAACTTGAGCAATACGAAGACAGGGAAGCAATTAGAGCGCATTTGAAGGTTTAAAGGGGTGTATTATGGTTAAAAAGAAAAACAATGAGCCTTATTATATGATAAGCGTTGTGGCAAAGATGTACAATGTTCATCCTCAAACATTGAGGCTCTATGAAAAGCATGGTCTTCTAACACCATCAAGAACTGAGGGTAATACCCGGCTTTACTCACAAAAAGACCTTGAAAGGCTTGAGGTGATTTTAAATCTTGCAAGGAATCTTGGAGTAAACCTTGCAGGGATTGAAGTTATACTCAATATGCGAGAAAAAATGGAACAAATGCAAAAAGAGATAAATCAATTAACCATGGCTTTGCAGAAGATTATCCTTGAGCATGTGAAAAATGGTGAAGAAAAGATCAAAAATGCACTTGTTAAAATCCCCCGTTCAGGTATTATTAAACTTGACATTGATAATGAGGATGAAAAGTAATAATGGCAAAAAAGTACAGGTTTTTTGAAGAAGAAGAGGCTTTAAAAAAGTATTTAAGCGAGATAAACAGGATTCCCCCTCTTACTCCTGAAGAGGAAAAAGAACTTGCAAGGAGAATTAAAAAAGGTGATGAAGAGGCGTTGAGAAGACTGGTTGAGGCTAATTTAAAGTTTGTCGTTTCCATTGCTAAAAAGTACAGGGGCAGAGGGGTACCGTTTATGGATCTTATTAACGAGGGAAATTTAGGATTGATTGAGGCTGCAAAAAGGTTTGACCCTGATAGGGATGTAAAGTTTATAACCTATGCTGTCTGGTGGATTAAGCAGGCAATAATCTCTGCAATTGCAGAGCAAAGTGGGATATTCAAGATTTCCTATAAAACCCTTAATCTTTTAAATAATATGGGTAAAAAATTTAATGAATTGCAGAAGGAGTTAAACAGAGATCCCACACCCTCTGAACTTGCAGAAGCAATGGATATTGATGAACTTGCATTAAATTCCCTTCTAACCACCTATGGAGAGCATAAATCTCTTGACGACTATATTTCTTCAGATACCGATGAATTGAACTATGAAGATGTTATTGAACAGGAGAGTGTGGTTGACGCCGAAACAGAGTTGATCAAAAAATCTTTTGTTGAACATCTAATGGAATCTCTGTCCATCCTGGATGAGAGAGAGAGAACTGTGTTGGTCCACAGGTTTGGCTTAAATGGGGAGGAACCAAAAACTTTGCAGGAAATTGGAAAGATTATGAATCTTTCAAGGGAAAGGGTAAGGCAGATTGAAAAGTCTGCACTTAACAAGCTAAAAAAATCAAGATACAAGGCTATCCTTAAAAGTTATCTCAATTAAAAAATTTTTTATTAATAAAAGATGTTGCAAAGAAAATAAGTGCTCCAATTGTAACAATGGTTGCCCCGGCAGGAAGGTCAAGTTTGTAACTTAAAAAAAATCCGGAGTAAAAAATAACAAGGTTTAATACAATTGAAAGCATAATTACCTTTTTATAATTATTTGCAATAAAAATGGTTGTTGCCGCAGGGATTATCAGAAACGCCGAAACCAGTATAATCCCTATTAATTTTATGCTGAAAACAATTACGAAACTCAGAATTGCCACTATTGAGTATTCGAAAACATCGACAGGTAACCCCGATGCCTTTGCAACGGTTTTGTCAAATGTTATGAAGATTATCTCTTTAAAGAATAAAGTGAAAAAAAGTGTGACAAGGATTGTGGTTATGGTAATAAAGAGAAGATCTGTTTTGTTTATACCTAAAATACTGCCAAAAAGGTAAGACATTAGATCAAATGTGTAAGATTTTCTTAAAGAGAGAAAGATGACTCCAAGTGCCATTGTTAGGGCAAAAATAATTCCGATTACGGTATCATATTCTGATCTGTTTGATTGAGAAGCAATTAAAAACCCGGTTAATATACAGAAGATTATGGCAGTTGGATAGGGGCTTAAACCAATGAGAAGCCCCAGTGCAATGCCTCCGAACGCTGCATGGGATATGCCAACCGTTAAAAAAGATAGTTTCTTCATAACAACAAAGAATGAGAGAAATCCAAAGAGTATGCTGATTAGACTCCCTGCAATCAAGGCATTTCTGGCAAATTCATAGTTCAGTAATTCAATCATTGTTCCCCCTGTGGCAACCCCTGCAATGTTGATCGTGTACAAGTATTTGAATGTTTGTTCCAAAAACCTTCTTCAAAACATCCTCTGGTATTGGTTGTCCGCTTTTTCCGTGGTAATGAATAGTTCTGTTTAAGCAGGCTATTTTGTCGACAAAGGTGGACACAACCCCTATATCGTGAGATACCATTAAAATAGCCATTTCTTTTTTATCTCTTATCTCAACAAGTGTTTTGTAAAAATCTTCCTGAGCAACTATGTCCAATCCTGTTGAAGGTTCGTCAAGGATAAGTATCTTTGGTTCCATTGCAAGAGCCCTTGCTATAAAAACCCTTTGCCTCTGTCCACCTGAAAGATTGTTTATGTTTTCTTCTTTAAGATGCTCCATTTTTACCAGTTTGAGGCATTCCTCCACTATTCTTTTGTCTTCTTTATCGGGTTTTTTCAAAAGCCCTATTTTTGGATACCTTCCCATTAAAACAACCTCAAAGACAGATATGGGGAAATTTCTCGCCGAACTTTCCTGCTGGGGAAGGTAACCAATTTCTTTTCTGTCAACATATTCAGGTGGTTTGCCAAGCACAAGTACACTGCCTTTTGAATAATCTTTTAAACCAAGTATTACCTTTAAAAGCGTTGTTTTACCTCCGCCATTCGGCCCTACAACGCAGACGATTTCACCTTTGTTTACTTCAAGGTATATATTTTCAAGGACAATCTTTTGCTGGTATTTTACCTCAAGATCTTCAATTAAAATGTATGGTTTCATTGGCTTAAAGCCCTGTAAATCCTTTCACAATTAAATTCCATCAATTTTAAAAAAGAGTTTCTGTCTTTACTGTCAGGGTCACCAATAGGGTCAAGTTCAATCTTTTTAAGCCCTTTGACCTCATTCAGGTAAACATCTATTACTTTATCTTTTGTATTCAAACTGCAGAGAATACCCCTTGCTTTTACCTTTTGAGCAAGTTTCAAAATAGTCGTCAATGTTTTTATTGACACTATTTTGTTGTTTGTTGGATAGATGGTTGCTATAATTCTAAGGTTTAAATCTCTTGCCAGGTACTCCCATGCAGGGTGATACTGAATAACAGGCACTTCTTTTAGTTTTAGAAATTTTTTAAAATACTTGATTCTTGTTTCCTGGATTTCTTTTGCATAGTTAAGATAATTTTTATGATAGAACTCTTTATTTTTTGGATCTATTTTGCTCAAGAAATGATAGGTACTGTACACCACACCACAGGCTGTACTGAAAGATAGCCAGATGTGAGGATTCTTTGACCCTTTCATAATATAAAAAACCTTTGCATTCTTGTTTAAATACTTTTCAATCCAGCCGTCAAATTGCCTGGACACCCCGATAAAAATATCTGCATTTTCAATAATCTTTGCCTGAAGAGGTGTTGGTTCAAATGTGTGAGGGTTTGCCCCTACAGGAATAACAAACTTTACATCTGCTCTGTCTTTTGTTACCCTGGACACAAGGTCTTTAACAGGGAAAACAGAGGTTACAATTAGAGGTTTATTTGCAAAAAGTGATGCTGTGAACATAAAAAACAGAAGGTTTATAATTAATTTCTTCATAAAATGCCTCCCTTATTCAATCTCAAAATATTATAACAAAATGCAAACATAAAGTATAATTTACAATGTTATGAATTTGACTTTTGTTTTTTTATTGTCCTATCTGATTGGTTCTATACCATTTTGTTATATTCTGGCATATCTTTGCAATGGGGTTGATCTCAGAAAAACCGGAAGCGGAAATGTTGGAGCAACCAATCTCTATAGGGTTTGTGGATTCAGATTCTTTGTCTATGGTTTTATTCTTGATTTTTTAAAGGGTTATGCTTTATTGTTCATTATTTCACACTTTTTTAAACTCTCCGATGGTTACCTTTACATTATTGCCTTTTCTGTTTTAATTGGTCATGCTTTTCCCATTTTTTTGAATTTTCAAGGGGGAAAGGGAGTAAGTACTGGAGCAGGAGTTGTTTTTTTCTTTTACCCTTTTGTGTTCCTGGCGGTTTTTTTTATGTTTGCAGTTTTATTTTTACTCTTTAAAAGGGTTTCATTGGCCTCTATTGTTTCTTCGTTATTTCTTGTTTTTTTTGCTGTTTACTTTCATTTTCAACGATATTTAACCCTTAAAGATATGTGGTTTTTAATCTTTATAGGATGTTTAATAGTGCTTTTTCACAAAAAGAATATTATAAGGCTACTCAAAGGTGAAGAAGAGAGGATAGATGAAAGATGAAAGACAGGGTAAAGGCATTTTACTGGATGGTACTTGCATCTTGCTGTTATGCATTCCTTGCAATAGACTTTAAGTATCTTGCAAAAGAATACCCTGTATTTGAAATGATCTTTGCAAGAAACTTCACGGCATTTGTTTTTCTTTCTGTCTATTTGTTGCAAAGGGGGATAAAAAAATTCAGATTTAACAATATTAAGTTATTGATAGCAAGGGGGGTTATGGGAAGCTTTGCAGCGCTTTTTTACTTTTACTCACTTTCAAAACTCCCTGTTGCCACTGTAATAACCATACAGAAGACAGCGCCTTTTTTGATTATACTGTTGTCGTGGTTTTTCTTAAAAGAAAAGAGTTCAAAGTATAAGTTCATTGCTTTCTTCATTGCTTTTGCGGGTATTTTGTTGATTTTTAAGCCGGGATTTAATAAAGGAGTGTATTTTTATCTCTTTTTGCCTCTTTGCTCTGCTTTCTTTTCAGCAATTGCCCACACCATAATAAGAAAATTAGGGGAAACAAACGAGCCTGCGGTTATTGTATGGTTTTTCTTTTTTGTTTCAAACTTTATACTTGCCCCTTTAATGATTTATCAGGGTGTTAAGTTGCCTCACAATCCTTTTGATTGGCTTTTGGTTTTGTTTTTAGGGGTATTTACAATGAGCGCCCAGCTTTCAATGACCAGATCTTACTCCTTAACAAAAGTTGGTGAGGCAAGCCTGTATTCCTACATTAACATTCCGTTTGCAACTTTCCTGGCTTATATCTTTTTCAATGAATTGCCTGATAAAATCTCATTTATAGGGATTTTTCTTGTCCTTTACGCAGCCTATGTAAATTATAAGGAGAAGATTTTGTTATAAAAAAACCGGGATAACCCCGGTTTTTAGTTAACTTCTTGTTTTTTCTTTTGCTTTGTCTATTATAGGCCTTTTGCCCTTTGTGTTTTTCTTTATTGTATGAAGTAAAACCTCTGCATCTTCGAATGGCAGGGTTACGAAAGAGAAGTTGTCAAATATCTTTATCCCTCTTATCTTTCTACTTTCAATATCTATATGTTGCTGTATAAGCTCTATAAGTTTGTGAACATCAAAGCCATGCTCCCTTCCCCTTGCAATAAAAAGCCTTGTTGTGCCTTTTAAATCAATTGAAACCTCGGATATGGGTCTGTAGGATTCAGGGTCAAGTTCTTCTTTGAATGCAATTTTTAAAAGGGCGGCAATTACCTTTTCAGGCGTTGAAATCTCAAGCATATCCTCTGCAATTTTTGTAAATTTATCAAGGTTGTTATCCCCTATTGTTCCTTCAATACTGGATTTGAGTTTGGTAATCTTGTTTTCAAGTATTTTATCAGCACCCGGCAGTTTTTCTTTTCTTATATCCGCTTTTGCTATCTTTTTGATAAATATTAGGTTTCTGTACTCTCCCGGTGTTACAAATGTAATTGCTGTTCCCTCTTTGCCGGCTCTCCCTGTTCTTCCAACTCTGTGTATGTATGTTTCCGGGTTTTGCGGAATTGAATAGTTGATAACATGGGTTAAATCGGATATGTCAAGCCCCCTTGCAGCAACATCGGTTGCAACAAGTATGTTTATATGCCTTTTTTTAAACTTTTTTATTATCCTTTCCCTTTGAAACTGGGAGATGTCTCCGTGCAGACATTCTGCATCGTAGCCTCTGTCAACAAGCTTGTTTGCAACCCTGTCTGCTTCAACCTTTGTCCTTGTGAATACAAGGCCATAAAATTCCGGTTCAAAATCAATTATTCTGCACAAAGCCTCAAACTTATCCCTTTCTGCAACCTCAAAGTATATCTGATGGGTAAGGTCTGTTGTCTGGCTTTGTTTTTTTATTCTGATAATTTCATATTTCCCCATATACTTTTCAACAAGTTTTAAAATCCTGTCAGGCATTGTTGCAGAAAAAAGCAGCATCTTTTTTTCTTCCGGGGCATGGCTTAAAATCTCTTCTATATCGTCAATAAAACCCATATTGAGCATCTCATCCGCTTCGTCAAGGATGAAGTACTTAATTGAGTTAAGGTTTAAGGTGCCTCTTTTTAAATGGTCAAGAATTCTTCCCGGTGTGCCCACAACAATGTCAATGCCCTTTCTCAACTTTCTTATCTGTTCAGAGATGGATTGCCCTCCGTAAATCGGGACAATGTGAAGCCTTTTTCTTCCCTTTAAAGAGTTTATTTCCTCTGCAACCTGAATTGCAAGCTCCCTTGTGGGTGTTAAAATAATTGCCTGAACCTTTTTTGAACCCCCTTTTAACTTCTCAATCAGCGGAAGCCCGAAGGCAGCGGTTTTTCCCGTACCTGTTTGTGCCTGTCCAATTACATTTATATCCTGATGCAATAGAATAGGTATAACTTTTTCCTGAATCTCTGTTGGCTCTTCAAAGCCTTTTTTCTTAAGCGCAAGTAATGTGTTATCGCTTAAGCCCAGTTGTCTGAATTTTTCCAATCTTTCCATAAAATCTCCTATTTTTAGTCAAACGGATTAAGTATAGGGTATTTTTGCAAAAAAGTATATCAAAACATTCTATTTCCCTGTTTTCCACAGGGTGAAGTGGTGGATAATGCTTTTCTTTAACTCTTCTATACCAAGTTTTTCCTTTGCCGAAATGAATAGTGCGTGTGGGTAAAGTGCTTTTACCCTGTTTAAGTGAAAACGGTTAGTAAGATCGATTTTGTTGAAAACAAGAAGTTTCGGGATTTTGTCGCATTCCTTCTGTAGTTCCCTGTGTACAATTTCTATCTCTTCTTCAAAGTTGTTTGAGGTTATGTCAACAAGTTGAATAATAAGGTCGGAGTAGGTTATAACGGCAAAGGTTGATTTAAAGGATGCGACAAGGTGATGGGGTAATTTCCTGATAAATCCCACTGTGTCTGACAGGATTGCGTACTTATTTTCAAAAAGGTGGATTCTCCTTGTTGTTGTGTCAAGAGTCATAAATAGTTTGTCTTTTGCACTTACATTTGCTTTTGTTAAAGTGTTTAAAAGGGTGGATTTCCCTGCATTTGTGTACCCTGCAATTGATATGTGGAAAACATTTTCCCTTGACCTGTGTAAACTCTCCTTTCTTGATTCGATCTTTTTTAACTCTCTTTTCAGAAAGGCAATCCTTTTTTGAATCTTTCTTCTGTCAAGTTCAATCTGCTTTTCTCCCTTTCCCCCTTTAACCCCGATTGCTCCAACCTGCTGGGCGAGGTTGGTTTTTCTCCCCTTTAAGCCTGATAGAATGGTTTTAAGTTCGGCAAGTTCAACCTGAATCTTTGCCTCTTTTGTCTTTGCATGGTTTTTGAATATTTGAAGAATAATGTCTTCCCTGTCTATTGGGATAAGCCCGGTTAGTTTTTTGATATTTCTCTTTTGTGAGGGGGAGAGTTTGTTGTCAAAGGCTATGTAATCTGCATCTGTATTGAAATTTTCCAAAAACCCCCTCCCTGCATATGTTGCAGGGTGGATTTTATCCCTTTTTTGAATAAATCTCTTTATTGTTTGAATGTTCAACGAATCAAGCAACCTTTCAAGTTCATCAAGGTGAAGTTTAAGGGTTATACTGTCAATGTCGGGTATTTGAACATCAACTATTATTGCTTTTTTCATTTTTCCCAGCAAATAGAAGTATTAAAAATGCAAATATAAAAATAAAGGGCAAAACAGGGTGAATATATTGAAAAACGGTTTTTCTTTTAAGCAATGGAATCTTTGCAATTAAATAATCAGGTTTGTTAATCTCAAGTTTTTTCATTATTTCCCCTTCTGGACTAACCATGCAGGTAAACCCGTTATTTGTTGCAACTATCAGGTATTTATGATTTTCTATAGCCTTTGTTCTCACCTGTGCAAAGTGAATCATCTTTGCCTTTTTGCTTAAAAACCACTCATCGTCTGTGGGATTTACAATTACATAGGCGTTTTTAGAGATAGCCGCTGTGTACCCCTGATAAATGCTTTCAAGGCATATCGGGGTTGCTATTTTGATTTCACAGCATTTTAGAGGCTTTGACTTTTTCCCACTTTCAAAGTTTTCATAGTTTGCAAAGGAAAATGGAAGTTTTTGAATAAGAGAGTGAAAGGGGAAGTATTCTCCAAAAAGCATTAAATGGTTTTTATTGTACCTGTCAATTGAGTTTTCACTTAAAAATATGTTTGAGTTGTATATTTTCCCGTTTTCCTGAATAACACAGTTAAAAAGTATTGCTTTGAGTTTTAACCTGATTAAGATTGCTTTCATTATCTCTTCTCTATTGGGAGAGGAAGAGATATCGTCAGGCAGGGCTGATTCAGGGATTATCAAGACCTTGTTTTCAGAAAACTCCTGCACTTTATTTAAGATCCCGAAAAATTTTCTTTTTTTGATTTCAAAGGAATCTCCATCGTAAACGCAGGGTTGAATAATAACTGTATCAAGGTAAGAAAAAGGTTTTTCATTGAAAAATGTATTTGAGATTAAAGGATAGATAGCAAGAAACAGAAGAATTGACATTCCGTACAAAAGGAATTTTCGCTTTTTGCCGATTAAAAATGCAAAGATAAGAGTATTTGTTAAGATGAGAATAAAATCAAGCCCCCATTCCCCCCATATCTCGGCACTTTTGCAAAGGTAAGGCGTTGAGGACAGGGTAGATGATATGGAGTAGGGAAATATCAGTGGGGTAAGGTTTGTTAAAATTGGAAATAAAAGTGCTGGCAGAATTAAATTCTTTTTGAAAAGATAGGGAAAGGTGAAAAGGAAAATTATAAATGGAATGGTCTGGTATATTGAAAGGGGAATGCCGAGAAGATAACTTAAAACAGGTGGTAATTTCCCGTAAAACTCCATTGTTTTAATTGCCCAGAAGAAATTGAAAACAAATATGGTTATACCGAAAAACATTGAAAGCAACACCCTATCTTTCAGGTTTTTTGACTTATAAACCCCGTAAAACGCAGGGATAAAGTAGAAAAAGGATAGAAAAGAGAGATTAAAGGGGTAAACCGACAATGTTATTAAAACAGAGGATAACAGAACAAAAGCGTATCGTTTCATTATTCAACCGTCATAACATGGAGCAGGTTGGTTGTACCTGGTTTGCCGAAGGGTATGCCCATAGTTAACACAACCTTGTCTCCGCTTTGAACAAACCCGGAATTTTTTAAATAAGGGTTTAAGAATTTAAATATGTCGTCTATTGAGTTTATTTCATCGCATAGAACAGGTATAACCCCCCTGTATGCGGCACATTGCCTTGCAACCTTTTTGTCCGTTGTGAATGTTAGTATCCTTGATGCAGGTTTTTGTTTTGAAATAAGCAGTGCCGTATGCCCTGATTTTGTAAATGCGACTATGTACTTTAAATCAAGAAGGTGAGATATTGCTGCCGCTGAAAAGGATATGGCAAAATCACTTTTCTCCTTCAATCTTTCCTGAATTATATCGCCTAAATCCACATGTTTAATGTGCTTTTCAGCTGTTTTAGCAACTTTTTCCATTGTCTCAACTGCAAGCACCGGGTATTTGCCTGTTGATGTTTCCCCGGAAAGCATAATTGCATCTGTTCCATCTAAAATTGCATTTGCAATGTCTGTTATCTCCGCTCTTGTCGGGGAGGGGTGTTCAATCATTGATTCAAGCATCTGGGTTGCGGTAATAACATACTTGTTCTTTTTGTTGGCAATCGAGATAATCCTTTTTTGCTCAAAAGGCACCCTCTCAAGGGGGATTTCAATACCAAGGTCTCCCCTTGCAACCATAACACCGTCAGCAACATCTATTATCTCTTCAATACAATCAAGGGCTTCAGGCCTTTCAATCTTTGCAATCACCTTAATTGGAGCACCTTTAAGGTGCTGTTTAACAATTAGTATGTCTTCCGGTTTCCTCACAAACGAGACTGCCAAGAAATCAAGGTCATTTTCAACTGCAAACTTTATGAAATCTATGTCTTTTTCGGTTATTGAAGGGGTGGATAATTCAGCCCCGGGTATGTTTATCCCTTTATGAGGCTTTAAAACTGCATTGTTTAAAACCCTGCATAAGATTTTATCTTCATCTCTGTCAACAACTTTCAATTTTATGTTTCCATCGTCTATGAGAATTGTGTCTCCAATATTTACATCTTTAACAAGGTATTTGTATGTTGTTGAAACAATGTTTGCATTGCCTTTAATATTTTTTGTTGTAATTGCAATCTCCTGCCCTGCTTTTAGCGGGATTTCATCTCTTTCAAGTTCCCCAATCCTTATCTTCGGGCCCTGTAAATCCCCCAAAATCCCGATAAACCCTGCCGTAATTCTCTCAACCTCTCTAATGTTTTTGATAAATTCAAGGTGCTGATTTTTTGTACCGTGGGAAAAATTTAGCCTTGCAACAGACATTCCCGCTTCATAGAGTTTAAGCAAAGTCTCCCTATCCCCTGATGCAGGCCCTATTGTGCAAACTATTTTTGTCAGGCTTTTTGTCATCTGTTCTCCTTCAATTCTTTTTCATCAAAAACATAGGCACTGAACTTTTTGATTATAACATCGTTTCTCTTCCAGCAATCAGAAGGTAATCCAGCTTTTAGGCAGGTGTGGGAGAGAAAGGTCTCTTTATCCCAGTTGTTTTCTGTTGCAACCTGGGGGAGAAGCAACCCCTGAAAGATTGAGTGCTGAACGATGAGCCCATCTCTCCCGACAACAATTTCGTCAAGGTTGTTAACCCTTTCAAAGGGGGAGAGTATGCTTATCTCAATGTCTATGTATGGGTACTCCTCTTTTGTTAGAGGGTAAAACCTGGGGTCTTCAAATGCTGCCGCCTTTGCGCACATCCTGATCTGCTCTTTTAAAACGGTTATTGGCTGGATGTATCCTATACACCCTCTCAGTTTCCCGTTTAAGTGAATTGTTACAAATGATCCGTAATCCCTTGAAAAGAATATGGGGTAGTCTTTCAATTCCCTTTCGTCAACCCCTGTCTTTTCTATTCCTAAATTTTTCTCTATCTCGTTTCTTGCAAGGTTTATAAAAAGTTGTTTTTCCTTTTTTGTGAGTTCCAGTTCCATAATTCCCCCCCTTTTTTATTCCATTCTAAAAGATAGGCAAAAGTTGAAAAAATAGCAAAAATTCATTCCTCTTCGTCTGTTATTATTTTTTTTATTGCTATTGTGCGGGGGAATAAAGCCCTGTTTATCCTGCCTCCAAGGTACTGACCTATAACTGCAACAATTACTAAAACAGGTATAAATTTGTACGATATCCCGGAGGATATTCTCAAATATGCAATTAAAGGGATGGGTATGTGAATGTAAAACAGTTTCCATTTAAGTTTCTCCTGTCTTACCCTGAATAAACCGCACAGAATGTTAAAAACAAAGGTTATTGCAATTATTTCAGTGAGGCTCATAATTTCTCCTTGAATTCTCCTTTTTCAAGGTGCCTTGCAAGTACAAATAAAACATCGGACAGCCTGTTCAGGTACTTTTTTTCAAGGTAAAGATTGATTTTAACCTTTTCTTCAAACTCAATTACCCTTCTTTCAGTTCTTCTGCAAACAGTCCTTGCAATATCTGTTATTGCAGAGTTTTCGTTTGTACCCGGGTATATAAATCTGTCAGGCATTTTTGTTTGTTCTGTTAGTTTTTTTTGAAAATCCTCAAGGTTATCTAAATCATTTTTTGTTAGTATTTTTATCTGATTTCTTAAAGGGGAGTTGGGCTCTGTTGCAATTGTTGATGCAATTTTGAATATGTTTTCCTGTATTTTTTCAATCTCTCTTTTAAATTTATCGCTGCATTTTGTTTTAACAAGCCCAAGGTGGGAGTTCAATTCGTCAAGTGTGCCAAGGGTTTCCATATATATGCTTGACTTTTTCACCCTTTCTCCTGAAAATAGCGATGTAAATCCGCTGTCTCCCTTTTTTGTTGTAATACCCATTTTGTCTCCCTTAAATCAAAATTATTTCGTCAGGGTAGTTTATAAGTTTTTCTCCACCGCCTTTTTTAACCGCAAATGTGTTTTCAACTCCAACTCCACCTGTGTTTTCAATGTATTTTTTTGGCTCAAGTGCGATTACCATATTTTCTTCAAGTGGAAAGTTGAATCTATCTGCAATTACCGGGAATTCGTCAACCTCGAGCCCTACACCGTGGCCGAAAAACTTAACCTGATTGCTTTTAAATCCCATCAGGTTTTCGTAGAAGTTTTCCCTTTTTGCCTTCTCAACAGTTTTTGTGTAAATTTCAGAGGGGATTGCCCCCGGTTTTAATTGCTCTGCTATAAAGTTTTGAATTTCAATACACTTTTTTTGTGCATACTCAATCTCTTTTGACGGTTTTCCAGAAAGGTATATCCTTGTTCCATCGCAAAGGTACCCCATAAATGCACCCATAAAGTCAAATAGCACAGGTTTTCCCTTTTCAACCTTTTTTGTGCCTGCAGGGTGGATGGCAGAGGGGTACAATCCTTGAGAGCCTGACGGACCGTCAAAGTTTGTTGGCAGGTTTGCACTTTCCCCGGCACAGATAACAGAATAAAACAATTCTGCATTAAAGCCTCTCATTCTTATTGCTCCCTGATGTCCCAACAACCTCACATACCTTTCGCTCTCCGCCGCTATCTCAATCTCACTCATTCCCTCTTTTATAAACCCTTTCATATATTCAAAGAGTTTTTCTAATTGATGTGCCGCTTTTTTTATATTTTCTATCTCCCATTCTGATTTCACGCTTCTTATTAGCCTTAAATCAAGAGAAAAATCCATGAATTTTGTTTCTGGAAATGCTTTTTCATACCTTTTGAATAGGGAGTATGGGAGAATGTCCCCTTCAAAGCCTATTGTTTCAGGGGAAAACCCGAATACATTTTTCAATTCCTCTTCCAGATTTTTCATACCTTTTAATGGGTAGATATTCTTTAAACCGCTTTCATTCTTTGCCCTTTCAAAGGATTTTTTTACAAAAAAGGCACTGTTTCCGTCTGATGAGCAGAAGAATACCCCGTTTTGAATTGTGCCTGTATAATAGTAAATGTTTGATATGCCAGCAATTAAACAGCAATCAATCCCTTTTTCTTTTAATCTGCCCCCTAATTTTTCTATCCTGTTTTTAAGTTCTTTTTCCAGCACAAGCGGGTAGAAGTAATCTTTATTCATCAATGTAAAACTCCCATGCACAGTAGTATTCATCAGGGTGGTTGTCAGGGGGACAGCATATACACCTTGTCTTTATTCTTTTGTCTATTGTTTTTGCAAAGTATTCGTATTCGACAATTCCAACAGGTTTGCAGGGGAAATCAGGCCTGTTGTCCCTCTTTCTTGCAGCCTGCACTCTGCAATTGTTCATATAAAGTTTTAAAACATTTTCTTCCCTTTCAATCGTTTGCTCGTTTATGTAAGAGTAAAGCCTGTATCTCAATGCTTTTTCAAGCCCGTCCAACCCTGAGTTTTCAGGTATATTGTGCCTTTTCATAATCCTTTTTGCCTCAATCTGAGTAAATCGAATCCAAGCGCCTTTGTCGTACTTTATTGCCTCTTCCATTCCCCTTCCTGCCTCAACCTCTAAAAACCATAATCCATCGTGGGCAAGCCAGTTTTTTGCTGCATCCGAAAGCATTTCAATCAATGTTTCTTTATCAAGGTCTTTCAGGTATTCTCTAAAATTCAGTTTGTACTTCCCCATATCCCTCTCCTTCAATCTTTATGATTTAATTATATAAAATTTTTATTTTAACCATAGTTATTTTGATAAAATTAACCTGATGTATTTAATTTATATGGGGAGTGGGATATGAAGGTTTTAAAATCTTTGATATTTTTGATTATGGTTTTATTTGCTGTTTCAAACTTTTGCTGCAACGCCTCGCAGCATGCAAAGATGGAAAATGTTTTAACAAAGGGGTATGAGCCAGGTAAATGGACTATGGATATTCAGGCTGCAAGAAAGTATGCAAAGGAGAAGAATCTTCCAATATTCCTGAATTTTACAGGCTCTGACTGGTGCTATTGGTGTAAGTTGATGGAGAAAAATGTTTTCTCGAAAAGTGAGTTTTACGATAAGACAAGGGATAAAATAGTTCTTGTGTGGATTGATTTTCCAAGGGATAAAAGCCTTGTGCCTGAAGAGTACAGAGAGAGAAACAGAAAGCTTGCAAATGCCTTCGGGATAAGGGGGTTTCCAACCTATGTTATCCTTGATTCAGACGGCAATGAACTGGGAAGGCTTGGGGCAACGAGGAATCCATCTGTTGAGCAGTTTTTAAATGACCTTTTCAATTTGATTAAAAAATAATGGCTGCATTTGAAAGGCTAAAAGGAGACGCTTCATCAAGGCAGTATTTCAGGGGGAAAAACTTTGTAAAGGTTGTTTATCCCCCTGAAATGAGAGACTCTTTTTACAATTACCTTAAATGGTATAAAATTTATAAAAAATACAATCTTCCTGTGCCTGATCTTTACGATGTTGATACTGTAAACCTTGAGATGCTTGTTGAAGATTTAGGTGATGTAAATGGGGTGGAGTACTTTAATTCCCTTAAACTTTCAAAGAAAAGGTTTGTTGAAGAGGTTTACAATTATATTTCAATTATTCAATCCATACCGGAAAGCGAGCAGATTGAAGCGCAAAGCCTTGATGTGGAAAAGGAACTTGATTTTTTCATTGCACATTGTTTCGATTGCCTTATCCCCTCTGATTTTAAAGATTTTTTAAACTCTTTAAAGGATTACACTGTAAAAAAACTTAAAGGTTTGCCTTTGAAACTTGCCCACAGGGACTATCATTTCAGAAATATAATGGTTAAAGATAAAAAGGTTTATATTATTGATTTTCAGGATACTTTGTTTGTCCCCGAGTTTTACGATTCGGCATCTTTGATGTTTGACGCATATCTTGATGTTGGCAGGTTTAGAAGTGTTGAGTCTGAGTTAAATTCAATCGATTATCGGGCAATTGCCTTACAGAGGAATTTAAAGGCATTGGGGACATTCTGTTTCTTTGGTTTTAAAGGGGGGAAGGGGTGGTTTAAGAAATCAATACCCCTTGCGATGAAATATGTGTCTTCTCACCTTGAAATTTTGAATAAAGAGTTTAAAAAAGAGTGGGATAGAATGATTGAAGAGTCACTTAAAAGTGTTTAAAACTCTTTCTGTGGATTGGAGATAAACCGAATTTCTTTATCAATTCTCTATGCTCTTTTGTCGGATAGCCTTTGTGCTTTTTAAAGTTGTATTGAGGGTATAGTTTGTCCATTTCAAGCATAAAAATATCCCTTGACACCTTTGCCATAATTGAGGCTGCTGCAATTGTTTTGCACTTCAAATCCCCTTTAATCACTGTTTTTTGGGGGTAGGGAATATTCAGAGAGCGATTTCCGTCAACGAGTATAATTGAATTTTTTAAAATTTCTTTGTCAAAGGATAGCAATGCCTCTTCCATTTTTTTTAAGGTTGCATTAAGGATGTTTAGGTTGTCTATCTCTTCATGGGAGGCCTGTTTTATTGAATAATTGAACCTGTGTTTAAATCCAAGGTAAAGTTTTTCCCTTTTCTTTTCGTTTAACCTTTTTGAATCAGTTAATTCCCTGAATGTTAAAAGGCTCTGATAATCTTTTTTGTCACAGCAAAAGGCGCATACAAAAACAGGGCCTGCAAGAGGCCCTCTCCCTGCTTCGTCTATTCCTATTATGTATCTGTACTTTTCAAAAAGACCCAACTCAATGCAGTCCATTTTTTAAAATTTAAATTTTGCACCCACTGTTGCAAGCACTCCGTCAAAGGTTTTATTGTCGTATCCCAGTGCTTCTTCAGGCACATCTTCGTCAACGGCAAGATACCTCACATCAAAGGTGATTACAGAGTAATCCCCCATCATAATATCAATCCCCGCACCAATGTGCGCTCCAAATTTGTGTGAGGTGAAGTCTGTGTATTTGTATCCGTTTACCCAGTAATCGTAACCGGAAATATAGTAGCCTCCTCCTCCAACAAGGTATGGCTGAACATTTGTGTTTGAAGCAAGATATAGAAGCAAGCTCGCCTGAAAAGCAAAGGTTGTCCTATCAACAGCAGAAAAGTCTGCAGAGTGATAATCAACTGAAAATTCAACTGCAACTGGGTTTGATACCCTGAATCCAAGTGTAAAACCAAGGTTCGCACTTCCTTCGTCTTCAATTCCGTCTATTTCCATGTATCCAAGTCTGACCCCGAAGTATCCGTAAGATTCTTCCTTTTCGATTTCGGCAGCGAAAACTGAAAAACCTAAAATAATTCCAATTAAGATTATGGTAATCTTTTTCATATATCCCCCTAATTGCTTTTCTCAATTATAACATACGGTTGAGAAGAAAAAAGTGTTATGAGTTATATCACAATTTTCAAATAAAAGGATTTTCTATTTTATATTCATCAACCAATTCTGTGTAGTCTTCAAGCCAGTATGCGTTTGGGTTTCTCTTAAATATCATTGTTTTACCTATTAGTTTCGGGTCTGCTGCCTGGTGATATTTCAGTATTATGTGTTTTTCAGTAAGTGCAACCATTTCGATTTTTCCCGTTGCATGGGACATTACAAACTTTATCCTCTTTGCAAGCCCCGAACAGTTCATTTTAGCCTGTTCAAATATTCTGTATCCCTCTTCTATTGGCACTGCAAATGGCTTGTTTCCAACTGTGGGTCTGCATTGAAATAGATAGTATGGAGTGACACCTGCATTAACTGCAGTGTTCCAGAGATTGGACAGGGTTAAAGGGGAATCGTTTATCCCCCTTAAAAGTGGCATCTGAGTTAACATTACACAGCCAGATTCTATTAAAAGGTTTATTGCTTTTCTTGAGTGTTTGGTAAACTCTCTTTCGTGATCAAACTGAGCAACTATATGTATTCTTTTTCCTTTTTTGTTTATATCTTTGAATAGATCCAGAAGTTCCGGGTCCGTTGAAACCCTGAATGGGTTGTATGCCAGTGCTTTTGTTCCAATTCTTATGTTTATAAGGTGTTTTATTTCTGCAAGTTTTGTTAATATCATTTTTAATTTACTTGTTGAGAGCACAAGAGGATCTCCACCTGTAAGCAGAACATTCTGAATTTCGTGGTGTTTGCTTATATAGTCTAATGCCGGCTTTACATCGATTAGTATTTCGTGTGTATCTTCCATAAATAGCCTTTTTCTGAAACAAAAGCGGCAATAACCAAAGCATGTCGGCCCAATCAAAAACAGTGCCGTCTGGGTGTACTTGTGTTGCAATCCAGGTGCAACGGTGTACGACTTTTCGTAAGAGGGGTCTTTTTCTCCCCATTTTTGCAGTTCTTTCACATCTGGAATTATCAATTTTTTGATTGGGTCATTTTTGTCCTGCCAGTTAATCAGGGAGAGATAGTAATCTGTTGCACGAAAAGCGAATGTTTCTGTAACCTTTTTCAGCGATATTTTTTCTTCCCCTGAAAGGTTTTGCAATTTGTCAATTGAATTAAAGTATTTTATTTTCTTTTTGGGGGTTACGTTCATATTACCTCCTTTTTAAAAGAAAATAATTTTTTTCACTTTTGAATATTTTATTTGAAAATTAAAAATCTAACGCATATCTCTTTCTTGAAAGTATTTTACCAAATGATTCTCACTTTTTCAAGGAATCCAGCTGTTATTCTCTGAATATACAGCCAACAAGTCCAAAAAAGATTTTATCTCCATCTTTTAGAGGATATTTTTTGCCGCTTTTAATTTTTTCTCCATTTAAGAATGTACCGTTTATAACCCCAATCTGTTCTTCAATGAAGCTCTGTTTTCCCTCACGGGTAATTATTGCGTGCTTCCTTGATACCGTTTTTTGTGGGTCATAGGGGCTTATATCAATATCAGGGTAAATGCCAATTACAGGATCATACCTTCCTATAAGAATATTTCTTGATGTGATGGGTATTTTTTCTTTTGTTTCAATTAGTTCAAGTGCACCGTAGTTTTCAGTTTTCGTCCTGGTTCCCTGAATGTTTTTCTGTTTAAGGAGGGTGTCTATCATTCTGTTTGCATCTTTTAACTTTTCCGAGAATTTTCTTATCATTCTAACTGCAATTTCAGCATTATTTTTTAAAATCTTGAAAAATACAGGTTTTGTTATGACTATTACTTTCAACGGTTCAATTGCAACTGCATTTTCGGTTCTTTTGTCTGCTCCCAGGACAGCCATTTCTCCAAAGAAATCTCCCTTTTCAAACTCCCCGAGGACAAATTCTTCACCTGAATCAGTTTTTTTGTATAATTTAACTTTTCCATCATGGATAATAAACATGGTATAGGCGTTATCACCTTCTTTGTAAATAAATTCACCTTCTTCAAATGTTACAACCAAATTTTTGAAATCAAGTTTACCCATATTCCTCTCTAAAACAGGGGGGAAATCCCCCCATTTTTTATTTTTCAAGTTCCTGTGCTTCTACAACGGTCAATGCTGCCATGTTCAAAATCTCTTTCAATTCGGCATGTTTCTGCAAAATATTAACCGATTTTGAAAGTCCAACCAGTACAGGACCGACAACCGTTGCATTGCCAAGCCTCTGTAATAGTTTATATGCAATGTTGCCAGATTGCAAGTCCGGAAATATCAAAACATTTGCACCGCCCTGTAATTCACTGAATGGATAATTGGTTTCGATTATTTCTGGAACCACTGCGGTATCAGCCTGCATCTCTCCATCAATAAGTATATGGGGAGCCCTGAACTTGACTATTTCGACGGCTCTTCTCACCTTTTCGGTTAATGGGTGTTTGACACTTCCGAAGTTTGAGAATGAGAGCATTGCAACTCTTGGTTCAACATTGAAATTCTTTGCATATTCAGCGGTCAGAATTGCAATTTCAGCAAGCTCTTCTGCGGTTGGTTCAATGTTCATTGTGGTATCCGCAAAAAAGAGAAGTTTACCCTTTATTATTACAACATAAAGCCCTGCAATTTTCCCTATTCCTTTTTGTTTTTCGATTATCTCAAGTGCAGGCTTTACTATTGTGGGATAATTGTGAGTCAGTCCTCCCAGTAAGCCATCAGCCCTTCCCATCCTGACCATCATTGCCCCGAAGTAATGTGGGTCAAGCATCCTTTTCTGGGCATCGGAAGGGGTGACTCCTTTTCTTTTTCTTAAATCGTAGTATCTTGCAACATATTCTGGCAGGCTGTCGTCTGTAAGTGGACATACTATTTCTATCTCTTTTTCCTCAATATTGTGCTCTTTCAACTTCTCTTTCAAAACTTCTGGATTGTGTGTTATAAGAACCGGTTGTAAAATTCCCTCTTTTTTTAACTCTTTGCATGCAGTGAGTATAAGATCGTTGTCCCCTTCAGGGAAAACTATCTTCTTCGGAGATGTTTTTGCTTTGTCAAATATTACTCTTAAAAACTCTTTTGATTTGTCAAGTAACTTTTCAAGCCTTTTTTTGTACTCTTCAAAATCAGAGATAGGTTTTCTTGCAACACCGCTTTCCATTGCTGCTTTAGCAACTGCAGGTGCAACCCAGAAAAGAACCCTTGGGTCAAACGGTTTTGGAATAATGTATTCTCTTCCAAAGGTAAATTTTTTCCCGCCGTATGCCTTTGAAACATAGTCTGGTACCTCTTCCTTTGCAAGTGAGGCAAGTGCTTTTACCGCTGCTATCTTCATTTCTTCATTTATTTGCTTTGCTCTCACATCCAGTGCTCCTCTGAAAATAAAGGGGAATCCAAGAACATTGTTAACCTGATTTGGATAGTCACTTCTTCCTGTTGCCATTATTGCATCGTCTCTAACTTCTGCCACCTCTTCCGGAGTGATCTCAGGGTCGGGGTTTGCCATTGCAAAAATTATTGGGTTTGGTGCCATCTTTTTAACCATTTCTTTTGTTAGCATTCCTTTTACTGAAACGCCAATAAATGCGTCTGCCCCCTCAATTGCTTCATCCAATGTTCTTAACGGCGTGTCAACAGCAAACCTCTCTTTGTACTTGTTCATTCTTTCGGTTCTTCCCTTGTAGATAACACCTTTTGAATCGACCATTATGATGTTTTCCCTTTTAACTCCAAGGGTTACAAATAGTTCTGCACAGGCAATCCCTGCTGCACCGGCTCCGCAGAAAACGCATTTAACTTCATCTATTTTTCTGTTTGTCAGTTCAAGGGCATTCAGGAATGCTGCAGATGATATTATTGCCGTGCCGTGCTGGTCATCATGAAATACAGGGATATTTAACTCTCTTTTCAATGTTTCTTCAATGTAAAAGCAATCAGGGGCTTTTATGTCTTCAAGGTTTATACCACCAAATGTTGGTGCAAGAAGTTTGCAAACCTTTATTACATCTTCCGGGTTTTCTGAATCAACCTCAATATCGTAAACATCAACATCTGCAAATCTTTTAAACAAAACCCCTTTACCTTCCATGACAGGTTTTCCTGCCAGCGCTCCAATGTTTCCAAGTCCCAATACCGCAGTTCCGTTTGAAACAACAGCAACAAGGTTTCCTTTGTTTGTGTAATCGTAAACCTTTGAAGGATCTTTATGGATCTCTCTGCACGGTTCTGCCACACCTGGAGTGTAGGCTAAAGACAGATCCTTTGAGGTCTCACATGGTTTACAAGGCACAACTTCCAGTTTCCCGGTACGCTCTCTCGAATGATACTGTAATGCCTCTTCTCTCCAATCCATTTTTAAAACTCCTTTAAAAAAGATTACAAGTGTATTTTACTATACAAAATGTTTTATATTTCAATTTTTTCTTTTCAGGTTTTACAATTTAAATGTTATTTATCTGTGTTAAAATGGTTTAAACGAAAAAGGGGGCAGGTATGTGTGGGATTATCTGCTATATTGGAAAACAGAATTCGGTTCCCATTTTGATCGAAGGATTGAAAAGGCTTGAGTATAGGGGTTATGATTCAGCAGGAATAGCCTCTCTGGATAGTGAAAGCAATAATGTTCTTTTTGTTAAATCAGTGGGAAAGGTTAGTGAGTTAGAAAAAAAGGTGAAATCACATAAGTTTAAAGGAGATTACGGAATTGCACATACCAGATGGGCAACCCATGGAAAGCCAACAGAATCGAATGCACACCCCCACACAGATTGCTCGAAGAAACTCTTTTTAATACACAACGGTATAATTGAAAATTATGAGGTATTAAAGAGAGAACTTGAGAAGAAGGGTCACAGGTTTGTTTCTGATACCGATACGGAGGTGCTTGCTCACCTTATAGAAGATAATCTTGATGGAAATTTTGAAGATGCTGTAAGAAAGTCTCTTGGCATGGTTGAAGGTACATTTGGTATTGCAGTGATTCACAGAGATTTTCCAAGAAAGATCATTGTTGCAAGGAGGGGTAGCCCGCTAATCATTGGAGTGGGTGAAGGAGAGTACCTTGCTGCCTCGGATGTCAATGCCTTTATAAGATATACCAACAGAGTTATCTATCTCAACGATGACGAAATGGCATTGTTAAACGATGATAATATAGTGATTACAGATTTAAACCTGAATAGGATATCAAAAGAGCCTGAGACCATTGACTGGTCGGTTGAAGGTGATGATAAAAAAGGTTTCAAACACTTTATGCTTAAAGAAATTTATGAACAACCTAAAACTGTTGAAAATGCAATTAGGGGACGATTGATTGAGGGAGAGGGTATTTCAAAGTTAGGTGGTCTTGAGCCGGTTATAGAGAAGATAATGAATTTAAAGAAGTTAACTTTTGTTTCCTGTGGTACATCCTTTTATGCGGGGCTCTATGGTAAATACATTTTTGAAAGATTGACCGATCTTGATGTCTATGTTGATTATGCCTCTGAATTCAGGTATAGAAATTTAAAACTCTCCGAATACGACGGAGTTATGGCTATCTCTCAATCTGGAGAAACAGCAGATACTCTTGCGGCTTTAAGAGAGGCAAAGAGAAAAGGAGCACTTGTGCTTGGCCTTGTTAATGTGGTCGGGTCAACCATCGCAAAGGAAACGGATGCAGGAGTTTACTGCCATGCAGGCCCTGAAATTGGTGTTGCATCAACAAAGATCTTTGTTTCCCAATGCGTTATTTTAAACCTCATTGCTTTACTTATAGGCAGAAGGAAAGGGCTTTCCATATTTGATGGGATGAATTTGATAAGAGAGATAAAGAAATTGCCAGAGCATATAAAGACCATACTTGAAAATGGAAATGTTATAAGAGATATTGCCAGGAAGTACCTTTCATTTAAAGACTTTCTTTATATTGGGAGACATCTTAATTATCCAGTTGCAATGGAAGGGGCTTTAAAATTAAAGGAGATCTCTTATGTTCATGCCGAGGGGTATCCAGCAGGAGAGATGAAACATGGACCGATTTCTTTAATTGATGAAAATTTCCCAACTGTTGCTATTGCAACCAATGGATTTACTTATGAAAAAATAGTAAGCAATATTCAGGAAATAAAGGCCAGAAATGGGAAGGTTATTGCCATTGCAACTGAAGGTAACACTGAGATTGAAAAGATAGTTGACGATATTATCTTTGTTCCTGAAACCATTGATATACTCCAGCCAATACTAAATGTAATCCCTTTGCAACTTTTTGCATATTACTTTGCAGATTTCAAAGGATGTGATATAGATAAACCGAGGAACCTTGCCAAGAGTGTAACAGTTGAATAATGTTACTTTTTCCCGAAAAGGTTTTTTATTTTGCTTAAAAAATTATCTTTGCCTTCAACTTCTTCAATAAATTCGAGGGCTTCTTTGTTGTCTGGGTCAATGTGAATGAGTTTTTTGTAATATGAATAAGCCTCTCTGTAAAATCCGACCTTTTTATAAGCACCTGCCAGATTTTTTATTACATCAGGGTCTTTCCTGTCCATGGTGTGTGCTTTTTCAAGGTATTTAATTGCCTGTTTTAACTTTGTTGGAGTTCTAAAATAAATATTTCCCAGGGTTTTAAAGAAATAGAGGTCATCTTTGTACTCCTGACAACCATTTTCAAGCAAGGTAATTGCATCGTACAGCATTCCCGCTTTTACAAAAGATTCAATTTTCTTTTTTAATTCTTCCTTTTTTTCTTCCTTTGATTTATAAACCTCAGTGGGTTTACTCTTTTCTTCGTTTAAAGGAGAATGGTTTTTTTCAACAGTTATGTGCATTTTTTTGTTGTACTCATTCCTTGAATATTTGTTTTTCAGGGTCTGGTATGCCTTTGTAATGGTTGAAATTATTGCCTGAAGTTTATGGTGTACCTCTTTAAGTTCAGGATGGGAATCCGGATGAAATTTTTTTATTAACCTGTGATAATTATTTCTTAATTCCTCTAAGTCGTCAAAATCCACTTCCATATTCAACAGTTTATAGTAATTTATGGTGGGCAGATCAAGGTAAAGTTTTTCAACCTCTATTAAAAAGTTCTCTATGTTAAAATTTTCTGCTTCTTCTTGTGGTTCTTTTTGATAACATTCTTCTTTTACTTTTTGTTCGGTTTGTTGAATATGGTTTTTTTCATTTTTCTTATCCTCCTGTTTTTTTTCTTCTTTATTGTCCTGAAAATCAATCAGTCCCAGAAAATCAAGTGCAAATATAGTTTTGTAAAATTTTTTGTCCTCTGTAAAAGCAATTTTTTTGATTTCCTCAAGGCTTAACTTCCCATCAACCCTTGAAAGAATAAACCCTTCAAGAGGATTTAGATTGAGATTTTTGTAATCAAAAATGGCGTCAGGGTTTAATTTTGGTTTGCTTTTTTTGTGTTCCTTGTAAAACTCTTCAAAGTCTCTGTGATCTATCTTTCTGAATGTTTCAAGTACGAGATTCCCCATTTTTATGTCCATAAAAAGTTTTTTATCAATTCTAATATCTTTTTTTACAAAATTTATGTCTTTCAGGTCTTCAAGAAAACAGGCTTCAATTATCATTAAAAAAAGTTGTTTCAGGGATTTTTTAAGGTCTTCATTTGTGATCTTTTTTTCTTTTATAAGGTATTCACCCAGAACCACTCCTTTTTCTTTGCTTTTTACAATGGCATCTTCAAGTTCCTTTTCATCTATTAATCCCTGATTTATAAGGATTGTTCCTAACTTTTCATCTGGGTAATCGGATTTTAAATATGATATTTCTCCGTTTTTTACATATATATTTCTTTGACCTTTCAAAAACACGAGGCTCAATGTCCCACTCATTTTGTTTTTGTGAATATTCTTTAATAAATCGGCAAATTTTTTTACACTCATCTTAACTCCTACCTTTTTAAAAATATTTTACTATTTTTTTTTTGAAAATCAAGAAGTTAGTTTATACTATGTTAATGCTAATATGATATTGTTTTATAGCAATAGTTTGTATAAAATTAAATAAGATAAACATTAGGGGAAGGGGTATGGATAATAGAGGTGAATGGAGTTCAAAATTAGGATTTATTCTTGCGGCTTCCGGGTCTGCCATCGGACTCGGGAATATATGGAGATTTCCGTATATTACAGGTGCCAATGGAGGAGGTGCATTTGTTCTGGTTTACCTTCTCTGTGTATTTGTTGTGGCATTTCCTATAATGATTGTGGAACTTGTTATAGGAAGAAAGTCTAAAAAAGACCCTGTGGGTGCCTTTAAAACCATAGCTCCAGGCAGCAAATGGTGGATTATTGGGGCAATGGGAGTTATGGCTGGCTTTGGCATTCTATCGTACTATTCAGTCGTCGCAGGATGGACTGTTGCGTACATTGTAAAAGGTATCAGCGGTGGATTAACAGTGTCAAACCTTGACCCGGCGGTATTGTTCAGTCGCTTTGCGGCAAACGGTAAATTACAGATATTTTACCTTTTTGTGTTTTCTGCAATGACTGTATATGTTGTCATTGGAGGGGTTAAAGACGGTATTGAAAAGGCTGCCAGAGTGCTTTTACCTCTTTTGTTTTTGTTAATGGTCGTTTTAATAGTTTATGTGTTGACTCTTCCAGGAGCGATAAATGGTGTCAAATTCTACATTATCCCAGATTTTTCCAAAATAAATTCCCATACCATTTTGATGGCAATGGGTCAGGCATTCTTTTCGCTTTCCCTTGGTATGGGGGCAATGATAACCTATGGAAGTTATCTTCCTGACGACGATGACCTTTTTTCTTCAGCCTTCTATGTTACATTTTTCGATACTTTAATTGCAATTCTTGCAGGGTTCATAATTTTCCCTGCTTTGGGAGGGGCACCGACAAAGTCCGGTCCCTCTCTGGTTTTTGTTGTTCTTGTTGATGTGTTCAGAAAGATCCCTTTCGGTGGGGTTATTGCCGTTATCTTTTTCACCCTCATGGCAATTGCGGCACTGACTTCCACCGTTTCCCTCCTTGAGGTTGTTACTGCCTATCTTATTGATGAAAAGGGTATGGAGAGAAAGAAGGCTGCTATTGGGGCTGGATTTTTGATTGCTATTCTTGGCATTCCTTCTGCCCTTTCACTTGGGGCTAACAGGTGGTTAACCAGAATTGGTTTTCTTGACAAAATGGATTTTATTTTTGGAAATATTTTTTTAACATTTGGTGGGTTTATGATGTGCCTTTTTGTGGCATACAAATGGGGGCTTGAATGCTTTTTAGAGCATCTTTCTGAAGGTTGTCAGCATGTTGGGAAACCTCATTTCAACGGATGGCTGAAGATTGCTATTTATTTTATTTGTCCCCTTGCTATTGCTATTCTTCTGCTGTATTTGATTTTGACAGGTGAAAGCCTTGGTTAGATAAGGGGGTTGAATGTTGGGAAGAGAGTTTGTTTGTCCGGTTTGCAGGGAGAAGATACCGCCACATGAGGTGGCTTTATTCTTTGGTGGTAAAGACAACCTTGTTAGGGTTTACATTGAAAACGATTATGTACTGGTACATTTTGATTGTCTGAAAAGGTACGGCTCGGTCAGTGATCTTGTGAAAGATATAAGTGGAGGGAAAACAGACCTTTCATATTTAGAAGAGTGACCATGAAAAATTTTAACTTTACTCTTTCTATTAAAACCCTTTTTGTTGCGCTTGCGGTTGTTTTTTGTTTGATTTTGTCATTTCAGTTTTACCTGTTGAAGAATGCTGAAAAAAGGTTGAACAGGTCCATTTATAATTTCTATATCAGGATAAAAAATAAGAAGTTTGAAAAATTAAGCAATTTAAATGAACTGTCTGAAGAGGAAAAAAGGGTTTTGATGAGTACAGGAGTTTTTTATAGACCGGGAGTGATGTATGTGCATGATAAACACGGTGTGTTTAAGGTTACTTTGAATGATACACTTGTATTCAGAATGGGCAAAAATATAGTTTTTTTGAATGTTATTTTTGATCTGATTCTTATATGGATAGCTTTGTTCTTTTACTTTAAGATCTTTTCCGCCATATCCAGAGCAGATGCAACTATATCCCTGTCAACACAGAGAAAGTTTTTACCGGAAAAGTTACCTGAAATTGATGTTGAGGGGGTGGATAGCATTATTAACAAATTTCAGACCATATATCTTGATTATTTAAAAACTGAAAAAGCAATGGAGAGGAAAACACAGTTTGAGACGCTTGGACTGTTCAGTTCAAGGATTATTCATGATCTCAAAAACACTTTTTCCATCTTGAATGTTTTGTTGTACAGGGCAAAGAACAGTAAAAATGATAAGGAAAAAAACGAGGTTTTAGGTTTTATTGAAGCAAAGATTGACAGTCTGCGTTTTGCCCTTGAGGAGATCCTTTACTGTTTAAAGGAGGGTAAGGATCTTCAGTTTGAAGATGTTGACATGGAGGTTTTGAAAAATGGTTTTGAGAAAGAATATTCAATAATTTCTGAGAGCAAGGGTATAGAGTTTTCTGTTTATTTTGATGGGAAACTTTATGGAAAATCAATCAAAGTCAATCCTCTTCAATTTAAAAATGCAATAGACAATCTCCTTAACAATGCTGTCAGGATACTTGAAAAAAAGAAAGACAACAGAAAAATGGGGCTTGAATTCAGGTTAAACGGTGAGAATCTTCAAATTGGTGTATGGGATAATGGAAATGAGATGGGTTTTAATAGTGAAGAGATCTTTGATCCTTTTGTGAGTGGAGATAACCAGGGAACAGGGCTTGGTTTAAGCAGTGTAAAGGAGTATATAAAGCAGCATGATGGAGACATCCAGGTTAAAACAGAGAACGGAATCACCTGTTTTTACATTATTTTTCCAATGAAAAAGAGGAGTGAAAGATGAAATCTATTGTCAACTCAAAAATAATGAGGAATGCGGACGGCCTGACCATTAATATGTTAAATACAAACGGAATAATTTTGATGGAGCATGCAGGGACAGCATGTGTCAGGGAGTTAAAAAATGCTTTTCCCACAGGTTTAAAGGATAAAAGGGTTCTTTGCATTGCAGGCAAGGGTAACAATGGGGGAGATGCAATTGTTGTTGCAAGGCAATTGCGTTCAATGGGAGTTGATACAAAACTTTTGCTTCTTGCAGACCCGGAAAATTATAGAGGGGATGCTAAATTTCAGGTTGAGATTATAAAAAACTATCCACTTGAAGTTTCTGTTATTAAAAAAGACGATGTTAATGCAATTTTAAAAGTTGAAAAATTACTTGAACAAAGCGATATAGTGGTTGACGGAATATTTGGCACAGGGCTCTCAAAGCCTGTAACGGGTTTTTACGCCGATGTGATCGCTATTGTAAACAGATCTGATACTTTTGTTTTAAGCGTTGACATTCCGTCAGGGCTTTTTGCAGACAAAAATTCTGTTGACGGAGTTCATATCAGGGCAGATCTGACAGTTACCTTTGGGAAAATGAAACCGTGCCATGTGCTTTACCCTGCCTCTAAAGAGTGTGGAAAGGTGGTGGAAGACTGGATAACAATCCCTCATTTTGTCTTTGAAAAGGTTGGGTGCTATTTTCACCTTGTTGAAAGGGAAGATATTAAGGGTTTGCGAAAGAGGTTTTCGGAGGATTCACACAAAGGAACATTCGGGCATATAGGTGTAATATCCGGCGAAAGAGGAAAGCTGGGCGCTTCAATGCTTGCAGCATTTGCGGGGTTAAAAGCCGGATGCGGTCTTTCAACCGTGTATATTGAAGAGGATAATTATCCGCTTGTTTCTTCCATATACCCTGAGGTTATGTTTTTTACAACAAAGGTAAAAAACGATGAAGAAAGCTTAACTTCATTTCTTGAAGGAAAAAAGGCAATTTTAATCGGGCAGGGGCTTGGTATTGGGGAGTACCAGAGATCTCTGATAAAAAAGGTTCTGGGAAAGGCGAATATCCCCGTTGTTCTTGATGCCGATGTATTTAGAAACTTCACTCTTGATGAACTTACTCCTGTTTTAAAGAATAAAGAGGTTGTTTTAACTCCCCACCCTGGAGAGATGTCTTTATTTACCGGGCTTGATATAAAAGATGTTCAGTCAAACAGGATAGAAGTTGCCAAAGATGTTTCTATAAAGACAGGCTCTATCGTTGTTTTAAAGGGGTATCAAACTGTTATTGCAGATAAAGAGGATGTGTTTATTAACACAACCGGGAGCAATGCTCTTGGTACGGCAGGAAGCGGTGATGTGCTTGGAGGGGTTATTGCATCTTTTCTTGCTCAAAATTACCCTTTAAGAGATGCTACAATTTTAGGGGTTGCAGCACACGGACTGGCAGGGGAATTGGCGGAGGAAGAGTGTGGCAGAGAAGGAGTTGTTGCAGGTGAAATTATTTCAAATATCTCAAGGGCATTAAACTATGAGTAAAACAATCTCCAGGGTTATTGTGAGAACAGTTGAAGAAACATGCGAATTTGCTTTAAAAGAAGTTGCCCCAGTTTTGAAAGAGGGAGATGTTTTAATACTTGACGGGGGGCTTGGAGCAGGGAAAACAACATTTGTAAAATGCATTGTTGAGTACTATGGAATTTCCGGGAATATTGTTTCAAGTCCAACCTTTACCATTATGAATGTTTACAGAGGGGAAAAAGTTAAATTGTTTCATGTTGACCTTTACAGGATTGAACACAACGATGATATTTTTTTTGATGAACTCTTTGAGACATCTTCAAATTGTATTTTTTTGGTTGAGTGGGGCAAAAGGTTTGTAACTGATATTGTGAAAATGGTTGAAGGGAGAATTTTCATATTGAACATTAGAATAATTGGTGATCAAAAAAGGGAGTTAATTTTTGAAACGTATTCTGATAATTGATGATTCAAAAGCAGTGAGAGAGGATCTAAGGGAGAAGATCCACTCTTTTGTCTGTGGTGAATGCAAGATTTTTGAGGCTGAAAATGGTATCGAAGGGATAAAAATTGCTGAGAAAGAAAAACCAGATATAGTTTTTGTTGATGTGGTAATGCCTTATTTCAACGGTTATGCAACTGCAATTCGTTTGAAAAATATGGAAGATTTAAATAGTACTATATTGATCGCAATGACTTCCATGACAGATAGTGAGGTTGAAAAGAAGATGCTTGCACTTTGCCACGATTTCATATCTAAACCTATAAAAAGTGATGCGTTAAAGAACATTATCTGGAGATATTTCAGAAAAAAAGATGTAAAAAGGAAGGATTCAGTTGATATGGATTCCTTTGATGCCATCACGAATGAACTGGTTTTGTCATTGCAGGAAAAGGTGGAGGAATTGACATCTGTAAATAATGAGTTGAGAAACAAAAATAAAACCATAGAGAACCTGTACAGGGAAACTGAAAATGCAAGGAAAAAACTTGAAGCTCTGGTGAATTTCAGGCAGGATTTTCTTGATTTTATTTTTCATGAGATCAAAGGGCCTCTCTCTTCAATTCTTGGATACTCTGAGCTATTGCAGATAAAGTATTTCAGAGAGCTGGAAGAAGAGGGTAACAGATTAATTGAAAGCGTTATCTCTTCGGGGTTGAGAATAAAGGATCTTATGGAACAGGTGTCAAGGTTTAATAACTTTGATTTTGAGATTAAATCAAATATTCTAATTAAGGTTTCAGATGCAATAGATGAGGTTTTGCTTCGTTATCAACCTTTTATCTCGGAGAGAGAATTAAAGGTTTTTTTTGATTGTTCAAAGGACATTAGACTTAAATTAAACAGGGATTTCCTGATAGAGATAATCGATCCGATTTTAAGAAATGCAATTATCTTTAACAGAAAAAATGGCAGTATTAAAATTGCATGCAGGAAAGAAGATGAAAGGGTGATTGTTGTGATTGGAGACACGGGAATAGGTATGACTGAAAAAGAGGTTGAGCAGGCATTTGTCCCGTTTGTTCAATTTATTGATGTGGAACATTATAAGAGCCATTCTTTAAAAGGTCTTGGCCTTGGACTTTCAATGTGCAAAAAAATGGTGGATATGGTTGGTGGTATGCTTTTATTGACAAGTGAGAAGGGTGTTGGGACAAAAGTTGAGATAGTTTTACCGGAGAGAGTATGAAAGAAAAGATACTTGAGGCGGTGCGGGTTTATCTTGATATAGCCTATAAGGACAGGGATATTCCAAAGAAAGTTGTGACCTGGATAAATCAAATTGAAAATACAGAGGATGATGATCTGTTCAATCTGGCTTTTTTTGAAAGTATTGATACAGGTGTTTATGGATTAAGGCTGGGTAACCCTCTTTACCCTCACATGAAACTTATAATTAAAATTGATGGGAAGGATCTTCTTTTTGATGTTGATACCCACGATTCTATGGAGAGGATTCCTCCATCCCTTCCAGGCTATGACAGATTTAAAAGGGTTATAGAGTTTAACATGAGATTGAAAGAGGATATAATGTCCTCACTTTACGAGAAAAAGAATGCGAATACTTTTGCTGATAATAGGGTAACGGTTGTCTTTTTAGATGATGAAGATTACATATTAAACATATTCAAAGATCTGTCTTTATGTCTTGGAGTGAATGCACTTGTTTTTAAAAGCGGAAAAGAACTTTTAAATAAGATTGAACATTCAGAGATTTCTCCTTCAATATGTTTTGCCGATGTAATGATGCCTGAAATTAGCGGATATGACTTTGTTGAAAGGCTAATAAAAAAAGGATTAAAGACATTTCCTGTTGTTTTCACAACAGGGGTGAATCCTGCAAGATTAAACAAAAACCTCTGTGACGATTACCTTTTAAAGCCTGTTTCATTAAAAGAATTAGAGGAAAAATTGAAAAAGTTTAATTTACTTTAAAAACCCTTTCCCCGTCTGTAATAACAATTTCAATTTTTGCAATATTCAGGAATTTTATCCCCTCAACAATACCCCTTGCAATGCTTCCCCTGTGGCATATAAGGACATTTGCTTTCCCTGCAACATCTGTTAAAACCTTTTTTTCTCCTGCCGCCTTTTCGGAGAGGGCAACATCCATTGAAAGAGGCCCCTCAACAAAGACATCTTTTCCAAACTGCTTCCTTTTCCCCATTGCCTCTGCAATTGCTCCAAAAATTGAAGACTCCATATTTAAGTTAACCAGCTCAACCGCTGAAAGTACTGCGGCCTTAGGGGATTCAATCCCGTATTCTTTTGCCACAAATATTGAGTTTGAAATCAATTTTGTAAAATCCTTATAGTTTAATGAGGTGTTGAGATAGGGATCAGACACAATGAATTTTTTGTTATCTATTGAAACAATTGCTGAAGATGAAAAGAAGCATTTGAATTCCTTTGACACATCTTCAAATGCTTTTGCTGTTTCAAATGAAAAGTCTATTTCAATTTTATCTTTATTTGATTCAATAATTTTTTTCAATTCTTCAATTTTCATTTTCCCTCCTGTTTGCAAAGATTGCTCCAAGAGCAAGGGATGCTGCCTTGTTCTTTTCCGTATCAGACCTTGAAACAAGGCATATTGGAACCTTTGTCCCTGCAATTATCCCTGCAAATACTGTGTCTGAAAAAAGTGTTAACGCTTTTGTTACAATGTTGCATTCCTCAATTGCATTTACAATCAACCCGTCATGCTTTGAAAAAGCCTCATAGGGCTCAATTGCAGGCAAAAGGTTTATATCAGAATGTTCTTTTTTTATCTCATCAATCACCTTTATGTTTTCCTCTTCAATCAAATCTCCGTACTGTGAAATAAAGCCAAAAGAAGGTTTTTCCACTCCAAGGGATTTTGCAACCGATATAAGATTTTTTACAATCTCAACCTTCTGTTTAAAATCAGGTTTTTCAACAATACCCCCGTCTGTATAAAAAAACAACCTGTTCCTTCCCGGTATGTCAAGCACTGCAACATGGGAGATAACACTCCCTAACTTTAAACTCTTTTCCTTAAATACAGCCTTTAAAAGGGTTGAGGTTTTCACAAATCCCTTCATTAAAAAGTGGGCTTTCCCTTCCACAATGAATTTTACCGAATGTTTTGCAGCCTCTTTTTCGTTTTTTATATCAACAATCTCGCAGTTTTTTAAATCCAACCCTTCTTTTTTTGCAACATTCTCAATCTCTTCTTTATTTCCGACAAGTATTGCATTTACTATCCCGTCATTAACCGAATTGACAACTGCTTTAAGCACACTTTTTTCATTTGCCATTACAACTGCAACCGTTTTGTTCCCCTTCTGTTTTTTTGCTGTTTCAATTAAAGAATTGTAATCCTTAATCATATCCACCTCTAAATGTATTCTTTGATTTCAGTTTTTCCTTCAACGGCTAAAAATGCACTTTCTGCAAGGGCTTCCATCTCTCCCTCGCCGGGGTAAATCCTGATTTCCCCTAAAAAAGATATGTATTCTTTTAAATCTGAAATAAACCTTTCAGAGTGGGCAATTCCCCCCGTTATCAAAATTGCACTGTAATCTCCCTTCAATGCTGCCGCATACCTTCCGATCTCCTTTGCAATCTGAAAAACAAAAGCCCTGTAAATAAGATCTGCCTTTTCATCTCCCTCATCAACCATCTTTAAAACCTCTTTAAAATCTGCAGTGCCAAGATACCCCTGAAATCCGCTGTTTGCAGAAAACTCGTACTCAACCTCTTTTCTGTCTTTCTTTGAGAAGCACATATCAATTACCCCGTTTATGGGAATTGTACCTGCCCTGATAGGGGAGAAAGGCCCTTCCCCTAAAAGCCCGTCGTTTACATCCCTTATTTTACCCCCTTCAAGTGCACAGATTGAGATTCCCCCGCCAATGTGAGCAACAACATAGTTTACTTCCTCAAGTTTTTTTCCAATATGTTCGGCATCCCTTCTTGCAGTTGCCTTTATGTTCAGTGCATGGGATCGGCACTTTCTTACAATGTCAGGGTGCCCTGATATCCTTGAAACATCCCAGAAATTGTCAACCGTTACAGGGTCTGCAATAAATGATGGTACACTGTACTCCTTTGCAAGTGCCTCTGCAATTATTGAGCCTAAGTTTGAAGCGTGGTTTGAGTATTTGGAGGTTTTATAATCTTCAAGCATCTTTTCGTTTATCCTGTAAACCCCGCCTTCAAGTGGTTTTAAGGGCCCCCCTCTTCCAATAACCGCAACAAGTTTGTGCTTTTCTCTGTCAAAATTCTCTTCAAAAAACTCCTTTATTGGTTTAAACCTTGTTTCAAACTGCTCCGATACAAGTTCAAACCTTTTCAAATCCTCAAAGTCGTGTTTTATATTCTCCTCTTTTACCGCACCACTTTTTGAAAAAATACCAACCTTTGTTGAGGTTGAACCCGGATTTATTACAAAAACCACATCCATAAAGCCATCTCCCTGATTATTTTTACAGTTTTAGTTTAACTTTTTAAAAAAAGATTTCAAGGGTGAATAGGAAACATTTGGAGTACAAGTTAATCAGTCAAGTATTTCTTTTAAAGATTTCTTTTATCATTAAATCTTAACTCCCGTTTCCATTGCTGTTTTGTAAATCCCTTTTATTTTTGTGTTTCTATTTATTGTTAACAGATCACATTTTCTTTCAATCCCCTGCAATTCAAGTTCTGCAAGAAATTTTAATTCTTTTTTTAGTGATATTTTTTTATTTGAAATTATTAAAATATCAATATCTCCACCTTTTTTTGTTAAGTCTGTTCTGCTCCCGAATAAGTAAATGGAAATATTTTCTCCAAAAATTTTTTTTGCAGTATTTTTTATAATCTGTATTTCTTCCTCATTTAATCTTATTTTTTTCATTAAAACCCCTGTTAATGAATTAACCTGAATTATTGCTTATGTCAAATAAAGGGTTTAAGGTTTTGAAATTCAGGGAGTTCTTTTCCAGGGGGATATCAAATCTGCTTTCCCTTTAAATGTAACTTCTTTAATACAAATGAGAATTGATTACCATACAAATTAATTTATTTTACTTAGCATTATAATAATGTTAATATTTATGAAAAATAAATCTGGGGGCGGAAGTAATGTGTCGTATTAGTAAAGATAAAATTATTAAAGAATTGTCTTCTTTTTATAAAATTAGAGATATGCTTGAATGGGATAATGTTCAGGCTGATCTAATCATAACCGATCCACCATTTGGAATTCAGTTTAGTGGTAAAAATGGGAACTATAACAGAAAAAAGGAAAATGTTGTGGATGGATATGTGGAATGGGATGTTAGAGAATATCCTGAAAAGATACGACAATTATTAATGGTTATAGATAAAAATCTAAATTCTCAGGGGCAGGCACTGATTTTTTCTGGTTGGAATAACAGTAATATAATCCACAATGAAATTTTAAAGTATAAAAAATTATATTTGGAGGGGAAGATGTACTGGATTTATAATTTTGCCCCTGCATGCAAAAAAAGACCGGCTCACAATGTGTATGAGATTTTCTGGGTCACCAAAAGTGATAAATGGAAATATAATAACAGGTGTTCAACAGAACATTGCAGCACTGGAGAACCCAATTTAACAACTTTTATAGTTAAAAGAGATTATAAAATGAATATGCCCAAGTATCCGACAAGGTTACCTTTTAAATTGCTTCAATCTCTTATTGAGCATTTTTCTAATGAAAATGATTTGATTTTTGATCCTTTAGCAGGGAGCGGTATGTTAGGTATAGTTTCTTATTTTTTGAAAAGAAATTTTATTTTAGGTGATTTAAACGAAAATGGTAAAGTGGTGTTTGAGTCATTGTTAACTTTTTATATGGATAAGCCATTAGTTGGTTTTTTTCAGGAAAGAGGTTTTATATAATTTTCAGTGAGGATAATAATGCAAAGGGAATTATTCTTGAAAATTTCTGAAGAAATAGCAGAGATACTCAGAAAGATACCATTAACATGGGATGGCAAAAAAGCAATTTTAGAAATGAAAGAAGCAGGGTATCCTCATTGGCGCCAGATGGAATGGATTGGCTGGTATTTTCAATTTTTATGTGAAAATACTTTGAAAGATAAACTAAAAATTCCAGGTCCAAAATATGGAAAGGTTGAATTTGATGGATTTAAAGAAATCCCATGGGATTTTAAAACACATGCAATAAATACAAGTAGTCATAGAATTATTGTTAATGATAGTGAAGCAACATCAAAAGGTATCAAAGAATTTGGGTCTGTGGGATTAATTCTTGCAATGGGTGAAGTTAAATATAATGATAATGAGAGGAGTTTTCAAAAATGGCATGAAGAGTTAAAAGGTGGAAAATCGAAGTATGAGATTGATAGAATTAAAAGGGGGGCCTGGTCAAGATTAAGAAAGGTTGAATTTAAATTGGAGCAGATCTCATTTATAAAAATAGATGATTCAGTTTTGGTTAAATGTGGCTCATTTCAAAGAGATTTTAGAAACTCTAATGGGAATCCAAGACGAGAAAAAGTCTTATTAGATTTAGAAAAATTAGATGAAGAAATTGTATTTTTCTTAGATTTTAAATAAAATCAAAAAAATGATATTTTTCCTATGTTTTTACATTCAAAAATAGAATAAATTATACAATTTTTGATAATTTATAAAAAAGCCCCGACCAAAATCGGGGCTTAAACATTGTCTTTGTTGTTTTCCTGAACCTTAAACTATTCCCTGATCCATCATTGCGTTGGCAACCTTCATGAAGCCTGCAATGTTTGCGCCGTGAACATAGTTTCCTTCAACACCGTACTTTTTGGCTGTTTCGGATATATTGTTGTAGATGTTGTGCATAATTGTCTGTAACTTTTTGTCAACCTCTTCAAATGTCCACTGGGTAAAGTATGCATTTTGAGCCATTTCAAGCCCTGAAACGGCAACGCCACCTGCATTTGCAGCCTTACCGGGAAGGAATCCGACACCGTTTTCAATAAAGTACTTGGTTGCTTCAAGTGTTGTCGGCATGTTTGCACCTTCTCCAACAACAAGGCATCCGTTTTTAACAAGCTCTTTTGCATCTTCAATGAATACCTCGTTCTGGGTTGCGCATGGAAGTGCAATATCACATTTAACCTTCCATACATCCTGTCTGTTTTCACTGTATTGAGCCCCTGTTCTCTTTTCAACATACTCTCTCAAAGAGCCTCTCTTCACCTCTTTTATCTCTTTTACAAGGTCAAGGTCTATCCCATCCATATCAATTACGCAGCCTCTTGAGTCTGACATGGCAACAACCTTTCCGCCTAACTGATGAACCTTCTCTGTTGCGTATATTGCAACATTTCCTGCACCTGAAACTGCAACTATTTTATCTTTGAACGATGTTTTCCTTACATCTTCAAGGTATCTTTCGACAATGTAAACAAGCCCGTAACCTGTTGCCTCTTTTCTAACCCAGGAGCCACCCCAGTTTAAGCCTTTCCCTGTTAAAGTGCCTGTAAATTCGTTTGCAAGTTTTTTATACATTCCGTAAAGGAAGCCTATCTCTCTTCCTCCAACACCTATGTCGCCTGCCGGTACATCTGTGTATGGGCCTATATGTCTCCACAATTCCTGCATAAAAGCCTGACAGAACCTCATAACCTCATTGTCTGACTTTCCTTTCGGGTCGAAGTCTGAACCTCCTTTACCGCCACCCATGGGGATGCCTGTAAGCGAGTTTTTGAATATCTGTTCAAAAGCAAGGAATTTCAAAGTGCCGAGTTTTACCGATGGATGAAACCTCAATCCACCCTTGTATGGCCCTATTGCGCTGTTGAATTCAATCCTGTATCCTCTGTTTACATGTATCTCCCCTTTATCGTCAACCCAGGGAACCCTGAACATAACAACCCTTTCGGGCTCCACCAGACGCTCAATCAACTTTGTTCTTTCAAACTCCGGGTGGTAAGCAAGGGCAATTTCAAGAGACTCAAATATCTCTTTTACCGCTTGATGGAACTCTTCCTCACCATAGTTCTTCTCAACCACCCTCTGGTAAAGCTGGTCTAAGTAACTCATAATCTCCTCCTCGTACAGTTTATTAAATTTTAAAGACCAAAAGGCTGATTTTATTATATCTCAAAAATTTCTTTGTCAAATTTAAATTTAGGAATATTTTTACAACTTTTTTTAAAAAGTGCTGGTGTTTCCTGTTTAACATTGCATTTTTTTTGAAAAATTGGCTAAAATTTAAAAAAAGGAGGAATTATGAAAATTACCATTGTTGGCTGTGGAGCGATTGGTGGGGTCATTTCCGGAGGTATTATTGAGCATAATCCAGTTGTGGTAAGCAAGAATAATGAGATTTTAAATGCAATAAAGAAAAATGGTTTGAAGGTTAAACTCCCTGATGGAAAGGAATCAATTACATGGCCTGAAATATTTTCTTCAATTGAAAAGACCAAAATGAGGTTTGATGTTGTCTTTGTCTGTACCAAAGCAAATTCTGTTTTTGATGTTGTAACTGATTTTGTTGGTTTTTTAACTGAAAGAGGCTTTTTTGTGACTTTTCAAAATGGTATTGTTGAGGGTAAGTTGAAGGATGTTTTACCACAGGGGAAATTGGTCGGTGCAATTGTGGGTTTCGGTGCGACAATGCATGCCCCCGGAGTGGTTGAAATGACATCAAAGGGGGAGATCGTTATAGGGGAGTTGGACGGAAAAGTGACAGAGCGAGTTCAGGTTTTAAAGTCTATTCTGAACAATGTGATTGAGACGAGAATAACAACAAATATATGGGGTGCAAAGTATTCGAAACTTTTAATAAATGCCTGCATAACCACAATGGGTGCAGTTTCAGGCTTAACGCTCGGGAAAATGCTTTCTTACCCTCAATTCAGGGCAATTTTTAGACGCATTCTTTATGAAGGGGTTGAGGTTGCAAAGAGGAAGGGTATAAAACTTGAAAAAATTTCCGGTGTTTCAATACACAAACTTGCAGCATCTCAAAGAGAGGTTGAAAACAAACTATGCCTTTCAAAGTATTACAAGGATTTTATAATAAAGATAATTGGAAGAAAGTACAGAAACCTTAAATCCTCAAGCCTTCAATCCCTTGAAAGGGGGAGAAAAACAGAGGTTGATTTTATAAACGGGATTATTGTTAAGTACGGGAGAGAGGTTGGTTTTGCAACCCCGGTGAACGAAAGGATTGTTTCAATTGTGCATGAGATTGAAGGGGGGAAAAGGGATATCTCAATAGAGAATTTAAGGGAATTGATTTCACTTTAACTGTGTTAAAATTGCATTGTTTCAATGTGCAAAAATGGCATTGTAAACCATGTTAATTCCCTGTTTTTAATGTTTTATGCAGTGGTTAATCAGGCATGAAAATTGCATAATTTATTTTTCTGGAAAAAATTATAGGGAGTGTGGATATGGATTCAGGAATAAAAATTATCAATGAGCAGGTAAAGGAGAAAAGTGCGGTAATTGATGCATTGTTAAGCGAGGTTTCAAAGGCTATTGTAGGGCAGAGGTATATGGTTGAGAGGCTGTTGCTCGGTATTCTCACCGGCGGGCATGTTCTGGTTGAGGGTGTTCCTGGCCTTGCTAAAACTCTTGCAATAAAATCCATTGCAGATGCAATAGACTGTAGCTTTAGAAGAATTCAGTTTACCCCTGACCTTCTTCCCGCTGACCTTACCGGGACCCAGATTTACAATCCAAAAGACGGGACATTTACATCAAAAAAAGGGCCTATCTTTGCAAACCTTATACTTGCAGATGAGATAAACAGGGCACCTGCCAAGGTTCAATCCGCTTTGCTTGAAGCAATGCAGGAAAAGCAGGTAACCGTTGGGGATAACACCTATTCTCTTCCTGATATATTCCTTGTAATGGCAACCCAGAACCCTATTGAGCAGGAGGGAACCTATCCTCTTCCTGAGGCACAGGTTGACAGGTTTATGCTGAAACTGAAAGTTACATACCCTTCAAAGGAAGAGGAATTGGAAATACTTGAAAGATACACAACAGGCAAAGAGATAAAGGTTTCAAATGTTTGTTCATTGAAAGAGATAGAGGAACTGAAATCTTTGATCCCTGAAATCTATGTTGACGAAAGGTTGAAAAAGTATGTTGTTGATATAGTCGATTGCACAAGGAACCCTGAAAATCACGGGCTTGATGATTTAAAGGTTTTAATAGATTACGGTGCATCTCCAAGAGCCACATTGTCCCTTATTATTGCTGCGAAAGGGCTTGCTGCAATAAGGAGAAGGGGATATATAACCCCGGAAGACATTAAGGCTGTTGCCCCCGATGTTTTAAGGCATAGAATAATTGTTTCTTACGAGGCTGAGGCTGAAAACATTGACTCTGATGCAGTTGTGAGAAAGATCTTTGACGAGATTGAAGTTCCCTGATTGTTTGTGCTTGATTCGGGGGAATAGATGAACACTGAAGAGTTATTAAAGAAGGTTAGAAGAATCCAGATAAAGACAAAGAGGCTTGTTGACGAGGCAATAGGGGGAGAGTACCACTCTATTTTCAAAGGGAGAGGGCTTGAGTTTGCTGAGGTGAGGGAGTATGTGCCTGGAGACGATGTAAGGACAATTGACTGGAATGTTACCGCAAGGATGAATTTCCCCTATGTGAAGAGGTTTAAGGAAGAGAGGGAATTGACCATTATGCTCCTCGTTGATGTTTCCCCTTCAATGAATTTTGGTGAGGATACTAAGTTTAAAAGGGAACTCCTCGCGGAAGTTTGTGCTTTGATCGGATTTTCCGCTATGGAGAACAATGACAGGGTGGGGTTAATAGCCTTTTCTGATAAGATTGAAACCTTTATCACTCCAAGGAAGGGAAGCAAGCAGGTTTTAAAGATTATAAGGGATCTGCTTGAGATAGAATCAGAGGGGAAAACGGATATAGGGAATGCTTTAGAGTATTTTTTGAAGGTTCAAAAAAAGAAATCCATCGCTTTCCTTGTTTCAGATTTCTATTCATCCCGGTTTGAAAAGCCCCTTGCCCTTGCTTCCCTGAAACACGATGTTATACCTGTTAAGGTTTATTCGAAGTACGAGGTCGAACCCCCTGAAGGGGTTTTTAAAATCCTGCCGCTTGAAGGGGATAAACCGGTTATTGTTGATTTTTCCTCAAAAAAGATTAGAAGAAACTTTGTTGAGCATGTTAAGGGATGGAATGAGTATATATTCCAGGTTTTTAAAAAGTATGGGCTTGATTACCTTGATATTGAAACAAACGACGATATATACCGTGCTTTTAAAAAGTTTTTTAATTTAAGAAAAAGGAAGTTCGCAAGATGAGGAAAATACTTGTTTTTCTGATAATTACAATTTCCTTTTTAGCCTTTGCAAGGGAGCCTAATATAACTTTATCCCTTTCAAAAAACAAATGCAGTATAGGGGATAAGGTGTATGTGGATTTGAAGGTTGTAACAGATAAAGGGGCAAAGGTTGACTTTACATTGAACACATTGAAAGACGAAAAGATAGTTTTAAACGGGTTTAAAAAGGGAGTTAAGGATCTTCCGGAGGGGATGAGTTTAAAAACCTTTTCTTTTTACATTCAGCCTTTTAAACTTGGGAAGGTTAAAGCAGGAGAAATTGTTGTTGAGGTTAACGATAAAAGGTTTGTTAAAACAATCCCCGAGCTTGAGGTTGTATCCATACTCCCGAAAAACAAGAAAGACATAAACCCATTAAAGCCCCAGGGAGAGATAAAGCCAGATTACTCATACTTGAAAAGGATGTTTTTGTACGCTTTAGTGGTATTTCTAATTTTACTTGCACTGTTTTTTCTGTTGAGAAAATTGTACAGGAAGTTTAAGGGTATTGAGAAGAAGGAAAAGGAAAAACCTGTTGTGCTTGATCCTCCCTGCATTGAGGTCAAAAATATGCTTTCGAAACTCCTCTCTTCAACCCTTTTGAAAGAGGGAAGGGTCAAAGAGTTTTTCGTTGAACTATCGGAAATAGCAAAAAGGTTTCTTGGAAGGGTTTTTGAGTTTGATTACGATTCCAAAACAAGTGAAGAGGTTATGTTTCTTTTAAAGGGGAAAGTTAATATGGATGAAGAATCCCTCATAAAAGACTTTTTCAATGTGAGCGATCTTGTAAAGTTTGCAAAGTACATCCCTGAACAATCGGAAATAAATTCCACTGTTAACACCCTCTATCAATTGGTTGATAAGATATGCGAGAGGGTTGAAACCGAGATGATGGAAAAGAAAGAAGAAGGGGAAAGCAATGTTCAGGTTTAAATATCCCTATGTGCTTTTATTGTTGCTTTTTGCAATATACCTCGCGTATGTGCTTTTTAAAAGGTTGAATGGAAAAGAAACGGGTTTAAATTATCCGGCATTTCTTGTTGATGCTTTTGCTAAAAATTACAAACATTACCTCTATATGATCTCATACTTTTTGCCCTTAATTGCACTGCTTTTAATGATACTTGCCCTTGCGAGGCCTCAAATTGGCAAAGGGTACGAAAAGCAGGAAACCATGGGGATTGATATAATGCTCTGCCTTGATACCTCTTCTTCAATGAAAGCACTTGACTTTAAGCCGAAAAACAGGTTTGAGGTTGCAAAGAAAACAACACTTGACTTTGTGGAAAAGAGAAAGTACGACAGGATAGGCTTTGTTGCTTTTGCAGGCTATGCAATCACAAAGTGCCCTTTAACAACAGATAAAAGGATGCTTGAAAAGATAATTAAAGATACAAAACTTGACTCAATTGAAGACGGCACTGCAATTGGAATGGCAATAGCCACTGCAGTTAACAGGTTGAGGAAATCAAAGGCAAAGTCAAAGGTAATAATACTTCTCACAGACGGTATGAACAACAGGGGGATAATAGACCCGTTGAGTGCTGCAAAGCTTGCAAAAGAATTGGGGATAAAGATTTACTCTATCGGAATAGGCACAAACGGCTTTGCCGAGATCCCTCAAAAAAATGCCTTTGGAATTGAAACCTATGTAAAGGTTCCCGTTGAGATTGACGAGGCTTTGTTAACCAGGGTGTCAAGAATGACAGGAGGAGAGTATTTCAGAGCAACAGATTCGAAGAAGTTGCAGACAATTTACTCAATAATTGATTCGCTTGAAAAAACAAAGATAGAGGTTAAAAAGTACACTGTCTGGAAGGATGAATACTTTGATTTATTATTTTCTGCACTGGTTGTTTTACTGTTGTACATATTTCTTAATAACATCTTTTTGAGGGTGAAAGAATGAGTTTCGGAAGAATTGAATACCTGTACCTTTTATTGTTAATTCCTTTTTTTGCCGTTGTGTTTCTTATTCAATACAAATTAAAAGAGAGATTTTTGTCAATGAAAAAACTTCAAAGAAGTTTTGTTTCATATTCATTGGATAGAAGGTTTTTCAAAAGACTGTTTTTATTGGTGTCTTTATCGTTTCTGATAATTTCCCTATCCGCCCCTAAATTCGGTGTTGCTATGGAAAAGGGGGTAAGAAGGGGAAGGGAAATATACTTTTTGATAGATGTTTCAAATTCAATGAATGCCACAGATATAAAACCGTCAAGGCTTGAGGCAACAAAGCAGGTTATTTACAAATTGCTTGAAAAAATGAGTGGAGACCTTGTCGGTGTTGCTGTGTTTGCAGGAAGGTGCGAGATTATTTGCCCCTTGACAGACGATTACGATGCGGTTTCCATGTTTGTTGACTCTGTTGACACCGATATAATATCAATGCAGGGAACAGATTTAGGTGGTGCCATTAAGAAGGTTGTAAAAGAGGGGTTCCCTGAAAATGACAAGGGGTTTAAAACAATAATAGTTTTTTCTGACGGTGAGGATTTTGGCAACTCTGTTGAAAACGGGGTGAAGGTTGCAAAGGAAAACAATGTTATTTTGTTTTCTGTGGGAATTGGCTCAAAGGATGGGGCTCCGATACCGGTTAAAGACTTAAATGGCAGGGTAATCGGGTTCAAGAAAGACAGGGACGGCAGGATAGTGGTTACAAAATTGAATCCGTCTGTTCTGATCAAGGTTGCTAAAGACACTGGCGGAGCAAGTTTTATAGTTAGAAGCAATCTGGACATTGATCCTTTGATAAAGAACATTCAAAAGTTGCAGAGGAAGAAGTTTGAGGAAAAGGGGTTTGTTAGGTTGAAGGACAGGTATTATATACCTCTTTCCATCGGGGTTTTGTTCTTAATTGGTTTTCTGGTTTTGTGAGGTGGTTATGAAAAGGATGGTGTTTTTCTTATTTGTCCTTCTGGTATTTAACAATGCTTTTGCAGAAAACATATTTGCAGATAAGGGTTACAAATACAATGAAAAGGGGAATAAACATTACCAAAACGGAGATTACAAAGGCGCAATAAGCCAGTACATAAGGGCTTTAAGCGAAAGGGATGACCCTGTTATAAAATACAACCTTGCAAACTCTCTGTACAAATTGAAAAACTATGATAAAGCTATTGAAATTTATAAAAAGATTGAGAACTCTGTTCCTGATTACCTAAAGGAAAGGCTTTATTACAACCTTGGAAACGCTTATTTTAAAAAAAAGCAGTACAAGATGGCTGTTGACAGTTATGTGAGGTCTTTAAAAGTTAATCCCAAAGACAGGTATGCAAAGGAAAACCTTGAACTTGCTTTGAAGATGCTTAACAAAAACAATAAGAACGATAAAAGGAATAACAGGGATTCTCAGAAGAAAAAGAAAGAAAAGGATAAGAACAGGAATAAGAAAAACGAAAATAAGAAAAAAGATAAAAACAAAAAGAAGGAAAATAAAGAAAACCGGAATAAAAAGCAAAAACAGCAAAACAATGAAGAGAAACAGAAACAAAAACAGCTTCAGAAGTTGTTGAAAACCCTTGCTGAACAGGAAAAGATTGACAGAAGAAAGAATATGAAAAACAAAAAGAAGATGAGAGCGGTTATTGATAGAATGGAGAAAGACTGGTAAACTATTGAAGAGTAAGAAAAAAGGACGAACCATGAAAAGGGCTATAACAATACTGTTAATGATAACCTCTCTCTTCTTGCCCCTTTGTGCAAAGGGCGTGAGGGCCTATGTATCTTTTAACAGGATAGGTTTAAACGACACCCTTACCCTTACAATTGAGGGAGAGGATGTAAACGGAGAACTTGAGATACTTTCCCCTCTGAAATTTAACGGATTTACCATAGTCGGTGGCCCAAATAGTGGCACCTCAATTTCAATTGTTAACGGAAGTATGTCAAAAAAAGAAACTTTGAGTTTTGTGCTTGCCCCCACCAAAACAGGCACTTTAACAATCCCGTCTCTTAAGGTTAAGGCTGGAAAGGATGTTTTCACCACAGAGCCAATCAAAGTTGAGGTTGTTAAGGGAAGCGTTGTCCCTCACAGAAGAAACAGGGGAAATGCCTTTGACCCATTCAGCAACTTTGACGATTTCTTCAATGATGATTTCTTTTCACCTCCAAGGCCAAGGAAGATCTCACTGGAAGACATTTTTATAAGGACTGAGGTTTCGTCTAAAAAGGTCTATGTTGGAGAGCCTGTGCTTGTTAAGTTTGTCCTTTTTACAACTGTTCCCATCACCCAGCTTGCTTTGAAGGAAGTGCCATCGTTTCAGGGTTTTCTTGCTTACGATATTGATACAAACCAGAGAATAAGGTTCAACACCACAATATTGGGAGGCAAAAGGTATAACACTGCAGTTATATACAAAAAGGTTCTCTATCCAACAAAGTCGGGGGATCTTGTCATTCCTCCGGTAAGTTTTGTGTTAAATGCACAGGCGGATTTTTTCTTCGGTAAAAGAGTTATCAGGAAAAGCGAACCGCTGAGGATCAGGGTTTTGCCATTGCCCCCTGCACCTGACGGTTTTTCAGGCCTTGTTGGAAGTTTTGACATTCAGGCTTCCGTTGATACCACCAGTGCAAGAGTGGGGCAATCAATAACCCTGAAGGTGGTTGTTAGCGGAAAGGGAGATTTAAAGTCTTTTGACAAAATACTTCCGGATAAATTGGACGGATTCAGGGTTTTTAAACCGTCTTCCGCCGAAATAAAAGAGAAAGACCCATTGCACCAGACAAAGGTCTGGAATATAGTTCTCGTTCCTGTCAGGGAAGGAGAGTTAAGGATACCATCGGTGAAACTGGTTTACTTTGATCCTCTTGCAGAAAAGTACATAACCAAAACAACCGGGGGAATCACCGTAAATGTTAAAGGAAAGGTTGAAACAGGTGGCGTTGTTGTCGGACAGCAACCTTCAGGAGGAACGGTAACTTTGTTAAACAGGGACATAACCTATATCAAAACTGGCAGACTTGATAGGGTATTTTATCTTGTTGAAAATAAATGGGTTATAATTTTTGTATCTGTCTTTCCATTTGTTGTTCTTGCTTTTGCATTCTTCATAAGAGTTTCAGATGAAAAGAAGAAAAACAATGTTGAGTACAGAAAGACAAAGGCTTACTCTTTTTTTAAACAGAGACTTAAAGAGGTAAGAAGGCTGGGGAAAAAGAAGAAGGCGAGGGAGTTTTATCAATCTCTCTCAAAGGCAATTATATCTTATTTTTCGGATAAACTTTCAAAACCGAACATTGAACTTAGAATAGATGAGATAGAGAACATTCTAAAAGAAAAAGGGATAGACGAAAATTTAATTAAGCAGTTAACGGATTTTGTTGAGTACTGTGATTTTGAAAGTTATACCCCTCATTCTTCCGGAGTTAAACTTGAATTGATAGATGAGGCCAATGAAATAATACAGAAAATTGAGAGGGTGCTATGAAAAGGGTTACTTTTTATCTGGTGTTTTTATTCGCTTTTTTACCTCTTTATGCATCAACTCTTAATTTAAATACACAGTTCACAAAGGCAAATAAACTTTACAATGAAAAAAAGTACAAAGAGGCTTTAAAGGTTTACAATTCAATTAAAAAAAGCCTTGAAAAGAAGGATTTAAAGTCTTTCAAACTTTATTTTAACCTTGGTTGCACCTATTACAGGTTAAATGACATTGCAAACTCCAGGCTTTACTTTGAAAAGGCAAAGAGGATACATCCATTAAACAAAGAATTGGAAACAAACCTTTCCCTCATAGTTTCAAAACTAAAGGATAGGGAAAAGAATATTAAAGATGGTTTTTTTGTTGCTTTCTTCAAAAAGATTTACCTTTCTTTCTCATTGAACACTTTAACAATACTTTCTATCTTGTTCTTTTTTATGATTTTTATTTTTATTGCAATGCTTTTAAGCGGAAGGTTTGACAAAAAGAAAAGTTATTACGGTATAGGGGTATCATTATTGCTTTTTCTCATATTTTTCTCTCTTTTCTATTCAAGGTATCAATTCACATTTGCAAAAGAGGGCATTGTTTTTTCTCAAACGCTGGAAGTGTTCAGTGAGCCCAACACATCATCAACTGTTTTATTTAAAATACATAAAGGAACAAAGGTTAAAGAGGGCGAAGAGATAAACGGTTATGTTCACATATACCTTCCTGACGGATTAAACGGCTGGATCGATAAACAGTATCTCAAAGATATTTAACAAACAATGTGCCCGTAGTTTAACTGGATAAAACGCCGGCCTCCGGAGCCGGAAATTGCGGGTTCAAATCCCGCCGGGCGCACCATTATTTTCAAAATGGGTGTCAGGTATTAGGCTTTGTTGAGATTGTAACTTACAAATTTTGAATTACGGATTACATATTGAGGCAAAATACCTTTTGATTTATAATTCAAAATCTTCTCACAACACCTAACACCCAATACCCAGAACCTAATTTCCTTTAACCCATTTGTTCAGCCATTCAATTATCGATTTGTGCCAGAATTCGCTGTTTTTAGGTTTGAGAACAAAGTGGTTTTCGTCAGGGAAGAATATGAGTTTTGACGGTATTCCAAGCCTCTGGCAGGCTGTAAATGCCGATATTCCTTCGGTTGGCACAACCCTGTAATCCCTTCCCCCGTGAATTATAAGCATGGGGGTTTTCCAGTTTTTAACATACCTTGCAGGAGACCATTTGTCGTAGAGTTCAGGGTTATCGTATGCTGTGCCGTTAAATTCATGCTCTGGAAACCATAACTCTTCGGTTGCATAGTATGAATTGAATGTGTCAAAAAGCCCATCATGGCATATAAGGGCTTTGAAAGTGTCGGGAGCATTCCCTGCAATCCAGTTTATCATATACCCGCCGTAGGATGCCCCAAGGGCTCCCATTCTGTTTTTGTCTATGAATTTATATTTTTTCAAAACATAGTTTAAGCCATCCATTAAGTCGTTAAACGGCCTGTCTCCCCAGTGTCCGCTTATTGCTTCCTTGAATTTGTCTCCGTATCCTGTGCTTCCCCTGAAGTCAATTGCAACCGCAACATAGCCCTGAGCGGGGAGTATCTGCAAATTCCACCTGTAATGGAAGTTGTCCTCCCATGATCCCTGCGGCCCGCCGTGAATGTAGAAGGCAAGGGGGTATTTCCTCCCTTTTTCAAATGGAACAGGTTTCAACAGCCAGCCGTGAACCTTTATGCCGTCTCTGTTTGTGAACCAGAATTCTTCCGGAGTTGAGAATTGGATTTTGTTTACAATCCCATCGTTTATCCCTGTCAATTTTTTTATTGATTTTGTTTTTAAATCGAATGAGTAAAGTTCATTGGGAGAGGTTAAACTGTTTTGCATAAAGTAAAGGGTATCTTTGTATTTTACAAGCCCGTTGTTGTCGTGCTTTGAAACAAGTTCCGTTAACTTTTTCTCTTTTGTATTAAACCTGTAAACCCTTATATGAGCATGCCACAATGCTGTGAAGTAAATGTTTTCCCCGTCAAGGATAAATGATGATGGGGATATTTCGTATTTTTCGGTAAGATTTTCAATTTTTCCGCTTGAAAGTTCCATTTTCATTATTCTGAATCTGTCGGCTTCATACCCCGGCTTTTTCATTGCAAGGTAGTAAAGGTATTTGCCGTCTTTAGAAAATACCGGTGTTGTGTCCCAGGCTTTGTTTTTCTCTGTAAGGTTTTTTGTTTCGCCGGTTTTTAAGTTGTAAAGGTAAATGTCAAAGTTTGTTGTCCATGCCCTGTCTCTTCCGACTTTGGTTGTAAATGCAATAAATTTTTCGTCTTTAGACCAGGAAAACTCCGAAGGCCCTCCAAAAGGCTCTGATGGGCAGTTTCCTTCAATTCCTTTCATAATATCAACCGGTTTTCCATCTATTTTGCCCTTTTTGAAAGGCACAATAAAGATGTGAGTCCATTTCCCGTCTTCCCACCTGTCCCAGTGCCTTATAAAAAGGGAAGTGTAAACCTTTGCAGTGCATTTTTTTTCTTTTTTCTCTTTGTCTTTTTCTGCAACATCTTTTAAGCATTTTGAATCAGGGTAAACCCTTGCTGTAAATGTAAGAAAATTTCCTTTCGGTGAAAACCTGATATTGGAAATTGAAACAGCGAAATCGCTTACCTTTTCAGCCTCTCCACCGTTTAAATTCAGTCTGTAAACTTCCGATTTGCCGCTTCTTGTTGAAAGAAAGTAAAGGTATTTTCCATCTTTTGAAAAAACGGGGTTGAAGTCGGCAGCCTTGTTGTTTGTAAGTTTTTTCGTTTCCCCGGTTTTTGTGTCATAAAGGTAAATATCTGTGTTTCCTTTGTTTTTTTCAAGAGAGTATTTTGTCCCTGTAAATGCAATGTAATTGCCATCAGGTGAAAGGACAGGGGATGACAGCCTTGTCATTTGAATCATATCGTAAAATGTAAATGTGTGTTTTTTTGTTGTTGCTGACGAATAAAATGATACAAGTAATGTAAAAATAAAAAGCAAAATCGCTTTTTTCATAATCCCTCCTTTTTTTTGCTTCTTTATTTATTTTAAAACAAAATGCCTGTGATTAAAAAAAAAGTGAAAATTAGTTCACATTTTTGTTTTTTTACTTTTAGAATAAAAATTTAAAAGAAACCCTTTTATGTGACATATAGCACTTGACTTTTATTTTTTTGAGGATTAACTTATAAATAACATTTAAGATGGAGATGATGGATGGAATTGAGTAGGGATCAAGAGAATTATTCGTTTTGTGAAAAAAATGATTTTCAGGTTTTTAAAGATGAAGGGGCACAGACTTACACTGAGTATGCACTGTTACTTGTTTTTATTTTCATTCCTATTCTGTGGATATTAAAGGCATTTATTCAGGCTGTTAATTTTAATTTCAACCTGATCAGTTTTTTTGTGCAATTGCCTTTTCCCTAAAATAACATAATTTTCAGGAGGTGACTATGTTTTCAGGTTTGGTGGATCTCTTTAATGAGGTCAAAATGATTGATTTTAAGGGTATTGCAAAGAGGTTTCACGAGGATGAAACAGGTCAGGGCATGACGGAGTACATAATTATTATTGTGCTTGTTGCTATTCTTGTGCTTGTAATGGTAAAGGCTTTTGGAAGTAAAATCAAAAACCTTTTTAAGAAATCAACAGATACACTTGGGCAGGCTTCTCAGAGTGCTTTTGGAGGAAATTAAGGTTTAGATTATGGTACTTGCAAGGGATATCCTTTTATACGCTGTAATTGCAGTTTGTGCCATAACCGATGTTATGTATGGAAAGATCTTCAACAAAGTTACTTATCCGGCAATAGTATTTGGAGTGTTATTTAATCTTTTTCTTGGCATTAAACACTTTCAATCTTCTATTATCGGGTTACTTGTTGGATTTATCCTCTTTCTCATAGTTTTCCTTATAGGCGGATTGGGGGGAGGGGATGTGAAACTAATGGCTGCAATTGGGGCTATAAAAGGGTATCCCTTTGTTATATACGCTGCTTTTTATTCAGCGCTTGTTGGTGGTTTAATGTCCATTGCTATGATGATATGGAAGGGAAGGTTTTTAAGGGGAATGAGAAATATATTCAGGGTTATTTTTTCTTACCTTTTCTCTTTTATCTTTCCTGGAATAAAACCTTTATCTTTGAATCCTGAAGAGAGTGAGAAGATACCCTTTGGTTTTGCTATATGTCTTGGAACACTATGGGCTATTTTAGAGTTTATGTTTAATGTATCCATTTTTGATTACATAAAGATTTAAGAGGTTTTTATGTTAAGCGGAAGGAAGGGCTCATCAATTGGGGAGTACATTATAGTACTTGTTCTAATTGCTCTTGCTTCCATGGTTGCAACCTATGCCTATCAAAAGTTTTTTGTGAGAAGGTCTTTTGAGAAAGCAATTGAATCCATTGATAGTGGTAAAGATGTTTCGAATGGTCTGGTTGAGGAAGAAGGCTCCCGTTTTGAAAAGGTTAAACTGGCAGTCCCTGTTTTTCTTGCAGTTTTCTGCTTTTTAATATTTTTAATGATAATTCTTTCAACAGTTAATGCTGCCAAGAGATCAAAGAGAAGGATAAAAGATATTGGTGATGACGAAGATGGTCAGGCATTAACGGAGTTTATTCTTATCTTTCCCCTCCAGTTGTTTATCACCCTGTGCATTATGCAATTAAGTTTAATTTATACAGCCAAACTGGTTGTCAATTATGCTGCATTTAATGCTGCAAGGGCTGCAGTTGTGGTTATACCTCAATCTATTGAGCAGGAGGTTTCAGGGCATATTAACCTGCCTGCTAATGAGAGCAACAATGAAGAAAACAGCAGTTCAAATTCCGAAGAAGAAAAAAAGTTAAACAAATACAAACTAATAAAAAAGGCTGCAGCATTGTCTTTAATGCCTGTTTGTCACGGATCCAAAGCATTTTTGAATGATTTTAAAATAACAATTTTTGGAAACAAAACCTATACTGCCATGGATATTATTCAGACCCTTCAAATTGACGAATTAATCAATCTTTTGTCGGATTTTGTTGGTTTTATAGGGGATGTTTTTGGGGTCAATGACCTTGACAAATACACCCAGGCTGTTATTTACCGGTATATGTATGCTGCTCTTTTTACCGATGTGGATATCCTTGATACAGACCTCAATGTCCAGCACGATGGGAAGGATTATACACGAAGTGACCTGGTGGTTGTTCGGGTGAAGTTCCCCTATTACCTTGTTATTCCGATTGCAAACAAGTTTATGGGTAAGAAGTTTGATAAGGATCTCTTTGATGCTCTTGGCATGAGCCAGTCAACTCAGGAGTATCTGGGCTACCTTGACAATGAATACTTTTCAGTATTAAGGATAGATTGCAGTGGTTATGTTTTGCCTATAACCGCTGATTGTGCGATGCATGTCGAAATGAAGGCATCTCATTAAGGGATAGGTATGTTTTTGAGGTTTAAAGATCTGCACAAAAATGAAAGTGGTCAATCAATAGTTTTCTCAGCCATAACTTTTCTTTTTATAGCCATGTTTGTCTTTATGATTTTGAATGTGGGGGATGTTACATCAAGGAAGATGAGGCTTACTAACAATGCCGATGCTGTTGCGGTGTCAGGCGCAACATGGATGTGCAGGGGATACAATTTAACCGCAATGCTTAATGTTACCCAGTCACAGGTTCTTGCCCTTATAATCCTTATGAAATCATTTAAGCGAGCAAATAAAATAGCAAAGGCTTTATTAACGGTTCAGGAGAAACTTGCTGAAATATTGATGGAGATTCCATACACCTATGCTGTGGGGGCTTTTCTTGAGTTTGTGACTGTTCCCCAGCAGTATCTAATTGAAGAGGTGGGGGTGAATATTTACGAGAATGTTCTTGCAGATAGTCTTGAAGACAATGGCAATGGTATTTTATGGGATGTGGAGGATTACCTGACTGAGGCTGAGGAGATTGAGGTTGAAGTTATCCCATTCATAGCACAGGTTGAGGCTGTTAAAACAGGGCTTGCCAATGGTGCTACCATAGGTTTTTTGTATCCCCTTATTCCTGATGTTGATTTGAAACTTCCTTTTATCGATGATGATGATAGAAAATTTGAATCACTTTGCAGGCCAACGGCCACAGACTTTAACTGGCATGCTGTCCCTGAGGGCACCAAGATAGACAAGATTGGAGACATAGGGATGAAAGGGCAGAAAAACATAGAACACATGCCCACCACAAGTTTTATGGCAACCGATAAGTTAAGTGACAAACTCGGTGATTTAATGGATGTTATTACCTTTGGGGATTTTGGTCCTGCACCACTGGAATACTTTAAGGCTTACCTTTTTTACCCACTTTTAAGATTTGTTCCTCCATTTATTGGAGAGGTGTATGATGCAGTTGTAAAAGCCACCTATGAGTCCATGTGCACCGATCACCCTGGAACTTATAGTTATAAAAAAACAACAGACAATTGTGATGAAATGAAGCAGAATGCAGATAAATTGTCAAAGATAACAGTTTCAATAACGGTGGGGATCACAATAAGAACGGGTCAACACACCATTGATGATATTCTGGTAAATCAGGATTGTACCTGTGGAGATCCGGAGCCTTGCCGGGTTTTGTCCACCTATACTGATGCAAATGGGAATGAGCAGCAACATTGTGGTTATTACAGGCCGGTTGTGGATGGTAAGGATGCCTGGCTTCCAGATGAGGGTAAAAGTCTTATTCTTGAAGGCGATGATGCTAAAAATTATTTTAATCATGTTATGCACAGGCATTGTTTTAAAAGAACCAGGGATGTTATATATGTTAATCCGGATGATTATGGCCTTGTTGTTGAAAACGAACCAACCATGGCGGGAATGGTAAAGGCATATAAAATAACTGAAACAAAAGTCCTTTCAGCAGAGTATGAGACTACCGAGCAGGTTTCCCCTTCAGAATCCTGGGGAAGCAGAAGTTCAGACGATGATAAACCAAAGCCTTATCTTTTAAAAAGGGAAGACGATGGTGGTAAAGAGTTCTGGCAGACGCATAAAGATTATGTTGGTATTGTTTACACTTTGCCCAAAGAAAATATAATTGAAATAAAGGCAGGTTTAAAAAATCCAAACCCTGTTGGGATGGTATATTTTTCACAGGCAGAGATATATGTTCCTGATGGGGTGGAGCCTCACCTTTTCAATCAATGCTGGCAGGTGCGCCTTGTAAGGTTTACCAAGTTCAAGGATCTGATGAAAGATCTGGATTCGTCAGGTGTGTCCCAGGCGGTTGCTCTTGGTGGTGGCAATTCGAATAGTTCAGATAGTTTTATGGGTATCTTTAACTCTTTAAAGGAGATCTTCAATGGTGACATTATTATTCACTGATGAAAAAGGCCAGTCTATGACAGAGTTTGTCATAGTTTTGCCAGTTTACCTTATCCTTATATTTGGGGCGATATTTTTTGTTAAAGCCTTCTATATAAAACAGCAGACCATTTCTGCAGTGAGGTATGTAACAATTGAAAAAGGTGAATTTAAAGTTGATGACCAGAAAGTTAAGGAAAATCTGGGAAAGATCTTTTTTAACAGGGTTGATAAAGATAAAGTTAGTTTTGAAAAGGTTAGTTCATCTGAGGCTTTGGAAACCGTTTTCAGTGAAAACAATGGTGGGACAAATGAGGTTTTAGGTTTTTTTCTGAATGTTCTTGACAAAATAAGCAGCACAAAAGGTTATAAGGTTTCGTACCAGATTGAGGTAAAGCATAAATTCACTCAGAAGATCATAGGAAACAAAGCAAAAGTAACCATCAGCACCACCTATTACATAGATAAAAACACCTGGAGTCACAAGGATGTGGGAGGATTGATAGAGTTTTTATGGGATCTGCTTAAATCCTTCGGCTCAGCAATAGGAGATTTAGCAGGATGATAAAAAAACTGTCAAAGGTTGCCACTATAATCTGTTTTTCACTTTTGATCCTGTGGGCGGGAAGCAGGTTTCACCTTCTTGTTCAAAAAGGCAATGCCGATATTTTTGATCTTGTGTATGGAGGCAGTAAGTATATCCCTGACTTTCGAGAGGGTGGTGTTTACTCTCATACTGGAAAATCAATAGTGAATGGGGTTCCTTTTACCTACTCGGTTGAGGTGGTGGATGCTGAGATAAAGGAGGTACTTGATTATTACAAAAATCTTTACAACCCTCCGTTTATCAGAATTTTTACTGATAAGCAACTTGAAGAAGCTGGGGTAAAACCGGGAGACGATGCCTTCAGAGCGATAAGGTTTTTTGAGACAATCTTTGCAAAGATGGCTCCTCCTGTACTTGAATTCAGGGGAGAAACCTTTGGGGCGCTGGGGGTAATAGATATTGGGGACAATACAAAGGTTTACATTGATAAAGATAGATACAAAAAGGTTGTTCCGAAGGTTGTTATGGCATTCAAAGATAAACCATATTCTTCAAAAACCACGGTTGTAAGATACTGGACTGACAGGATGATAGATTTTAGAAGATTTATCCCTCAGGGGGATAAAGACCTGCCAGGTTTTGATCTGGATGATATTGACAGACATCCATATTCTCAAAGACTTTTATCTCTTGCACAGATGGATTCTTTTTCCTCAAGTAAAATGGTGGCATATAGGGTTGACGATAACCTTGATTCAACAATTATATACTATCTTTCGGATTTAAGGGGGAATGGCTGGGAGATACCTGACAGTGTTGTTCAGGCACTTGCAAAGAAGGGAGAGAAGAGATTTATCTATGCAAAAAAGGGAAATAGATCTGTTTACATAACATTTGGTACTGACAGGTTAAACTATACAAGTGTTGTAATGGTTGAGAGGTATGAATAACTTTTATCTGGAGGTTTTATGGATAGAAAAAAGGCAATGGTATTTGCAATTATTGTTGCAGTAATTGGAGTAATACTTGTTCAACTTTACATTATGGGGGAGAAAAAGAAATACACGGATGAATCCAGACTGGTGAGGGTTCTGGTTGCCAGAAAGAACATAGCAGCAGGTACTCCAATTGAAAGGTCAATGCTAACAGTTAGAAAATACTTCAAAGAGTTTGTACCTAAAGATGCTGTTTCTGTCAGGGATGTTACCAGGATACTTGGTGTACCACCAAAGGTTGATATTAAAAAAGGGGAGCCTATTTTGGCCTCACATTTCAGAGAAGGTGGGGTAGCCGGTCTTTCCACAAGGTTTTTATCCGGTGCAATACTCCCCGGGGAAAGAGCAATAACTGTCAGGGTTGACTCTGAAACAGGGGTTGCTGGTCTTATCAGACCGGGGGATTATGTTGATATCCTTGCAACATTTAACAGAGTTGGGGGCACCGTGGTAAGTCAAACGGTTACCATACTCCAGAGTGTGCCTGTTTTGGCAATAGGCAGCCAGGTTGGTACTCCCAACAGAAAAACCGCAAGGATAGCCCGACATTATAGAACCATAACACTTTCGGTTACTCCGGAAGAGGCTGAATTGATTGAGTTTGTGAGAAGAAAAACAAAACTCGTTTTTGTTTTGAGGAATCCGGAAGATACAAAAACTATGGAAGATCTGAAAAAGGTTAACTTTGCAAGCATATTCAGTGGGGACACATTGAAACAACTTCAAAAGAAAAGAAATCAGATGAATAAGAAAAGGATAGAGGTTTTAAAATAAATAAAGGAGGCATGTTATGAAGAAAAAGGTTTTTATGTTGTTTGTTCTGATTTTGATGTGTTTTACTTTAATGGCGCAGGAAATCACAATGGTTGTGGGCAAACAAAAGGTGTTGCCCGCTGAAGGGGTTAAATCAGTTTCCTCAGGTAACCCCTCAGTTGTCAGGATAGTGATCCCAAAGGATCAGTCCAAAATAATTTTAAAGGCTGTCAGAGCGGGTATTACAACGGTTACCCTGTTAAAAAGGGACGGATCCACTGAAGAGATAACGGTTAATGTAATTTCTCATGACCCGGAGAAGGTCAAAAAGGAGGTTGAGCAATTGCTGGATGGGGTTGAAGGAATAGAGATAAAAGTGGTTGGGGACAGGGTAATAATTGATGGAGAGATTCTAACCGAAAAGGACAATAAAAGAATTGACAAGGTTTTAAAACTTTATGGAAATCAGGTTGTTAAATTTGCTGAATTTAACAGAGCATACCTTCCAAAAGAAGACAACATTATGGTTGAATTTAACTTTGTTGAGGTCAACACCAACAAGATGGGTAATTACGGTATAAACTGGAATCAGGCAATAAAGCCTTTGACAGTGAACTATGCAAAGGATTTTAGCAGTGGTGATGTTTTAAAGAGCACTATTGGTATTGTTTCAAACTTTGGCCAGGCTTTGAATATAATGGTTGGCAATGGAGATGCCAAGGTTTACGACACTCACCGGGTCATTACGGTTTCCGGTCAACCTGCAGAATACTTCGTTGGTGGAGAGTTTGGAACGAGAAATGTTACTCAAAACACCACTTCGGTTGTGTGGAAAAAGTACGGAACCAGATTTGTGGTCACTCCAGAGATAGATTCCCTTGGTAACATGAGGATAAAGATTGATTCAGAGGTGTCGGAATTAAGCGGAGTTAGTGTTGATGGCATACCAGCATTGAACACCAGAAAGATCAATACAATTGTAAGGATTAAAGAGGGGCAAACCATTGCCCTTGGTGGCTTTATAAAAAGGATTAAATCACAGGACATTGAGAAAGTTCCAGGACTTGGAAGCATTCCGGTGCTTGGTGCTCTGTTCAGGTCGAAGAATTATCAAAGGGGAGTAACTGATGGTGTTATCTTTATAACAGCAAAAAAGGTTACTGCAGAAAACAAGGAGATGAAGCAGATGATTGATCAACCTATTAAAGAATTTCACAAAGAAAAGAAAAAGTGGTGGCAAAGGAATAAAAAATGAGGTTAACCGTTGTTTTCAAAGACGGTTCAAGAAAAGAGTTTAAAAACATTCCATCTAATTTTATCGTGGGGAGGGAGGCTCCAGCATATATAGTCCTTCCATCCCCTGTTGTTTCAAGAAAACATTGCACGGTTGAGGTTTCAGGAGACAGGGTTTTTATAACTGATACGAGCTCCAATGGGGTGTTTGTAGGCAAAGACAGACTGGAAAGAGGAAAGAGGGTTGAAGTCCCTTTAAACAATCCCATTATCGTTGGAGAGTTCGGTCTTATTTTTTCCCCTGAAATTAATGAGAAAGCGGAAACGAAGAATGTTAAGAAGGAAGCAAAATCACAGCCTGAAATAAAAAAGAACAAGGTTGAAATTCAATCCCCATTTAGAAAGGAAAGAACGGAAAAAAAGTTAACGGTGGAGCAACTTGATGCTCTTTCCGGGATAAGAGATAAGATACACAAAAGGCTTCTGGAGATGCTTGATTTAAGATGGGTTGATTTTACCTCAAAAGCAGATGAGGAGTTAAAGAGTCTTGTAAGCAAGAAACTTGACCTGATCCTTGATCAAATGAAAGGTGAAATTCCAATATGGGTGGACAGAAAAACCCTGAAAAAAGAGATGCTTGATGAGGTTGTTGGGCTTGGCCCCCTGGAAGACTTTTTACGGGATGACGATGTCAGTGAAATCATGGTGATACACAAGGACCTTATCTATGTTGAAAAAAAGGGGAAGATCGTTGAAACAGATAAAAGGTTTTCCTCTGATGCTGCGTTGATGGCAATAATAGAGAGGATTGTTGCACCTATCGGAAAAAGAATTGACGAATCTCAGCCTCTTGTTGATGCAAGATTGAAGGATGGCTCCAGGGTAAATGCAATAATACCTCCGCTTGCTTTGAAGGGTCCATGTTTGACCATAAGAAAGTTCGGTAAAAAGAACCTGACAATTGATGATCTTGTAAGGTTTGGTACTTTAAACAGGCCCATGGCCACATTCCTTGAGATATGTGTTAAAGGAAGAAAAAATATAATAATCTCCGGTGGAACAGGATCAGGTAAAACCACCCTTTTAAATGTGTTATCCTCTTTTATTCCTGGAGATGAGAGAATTGTAACCATTGAGGATGCTGCTGAATTGAGACTTCCTCAGAAACATGTGGTTTCCCTTGAGTCAAAGCCACCAAATGTTGAGGGAAAGGGTGAGATAACGATAAGAGACCTTGTCAAAAACGCTTTGAGAATGAGGCCAGACAGAATAATTGTTGGAGAGTGCAGAGGTGGTGAAGCACTGGACATGCTTCAGGCTATGAACACAGGTCATGCTGGTTCAATGACCACCGGACATGCCAACTCTCCTGATGATATTTTAAGAAGGCTTGAAACAATGGTTTTAATGTCAGGAATGGAGTTACCAATAAGGGCAATTCGGGATCAGATAGCGTCTGCAATTGACATTATTGTTCAGCAGCAGAGGTTAAGTGATGGTACCAGAAAGATTACAAGTATTACGGAGGTTTTGGGGGTTGATGACGATTACAACATAGTAACTGAGGAGATTTTCAGATTTGAACAGGCTGGTATTGATAGTGAGGGCAGGGTAATTGGCAAACATATGGCAACAGGCTATTTGCCGTCCTTCCTTGCAGAGTTCAAGGCAAGAGGGATACCCGTGCCCGAGGATCTATTCAGGGTGTAAATTATGTACGAGACACTGGTTTTCTGGGTTTCAAACATTTTTATATTTTTTGGGATTGCATTTTTTGCCTATTCCATTTATGAGGCAGTACTTCTTGGTTATAAAAGGTACAAACAGGGGTATATAGAAAAGGTTGGAACTGAATTAAACAGGAATTTTATTCCATATTCACCTGAGAGATTTTATAGAAATACAATTCTTTCAGCAATTGGGATGACTCTGGTTGGGTATTTGACATTTGACAGTGTTCTTTTTGCCATTCTATTTTGTGTAATAGGGTATTTTTTACCAAGAGTTTTTCTATGGTTTACTGCGAGGAAAAGGGCTGAAAAATTGGAGGTGCAATTGATAGATGCTCTCTATGTGCTTTCCAACTCTGTGTCTGCTGGATTAACCCTTCCCCAGGCATGTGAGGTGGTAAGCAAGCAGCTGGTTCCCCCTGTTTCTCAGGAATTCGGATTATTGGTAAATGAGTTAAGACTTGGGGTACCCTTTGACCAGGCACTTGAAAACATGGCAGAAAGACTCAGATCAAACAACTTTGACCTGCTTGTGACGGCAATACTTATCTCCCGTCAAACAGGGGGTAACATTGCCGAAATTTTTAAAAAACTGGCTGAATCGATAAAAGAGATAATGAGACTTGAAGCAAAGATAAAGGCATTAACTGCACAGGGGAGGATGCAGGCGGTTGTTCTCGGTGGTATGCCATTTGCCCTTGCACTTGTACTTGCATCTATATCCCCTGACCTTATGCAACCGCTTTTCAATACCCCTCAGGGCACTGTTATACTGTTTTTTGCGGCTGTTTTGTGGCTAATTGGAATATATTTTCTCAGAAAAGTTATTAACATTGACATATAAGGCAGGTGAACATGAGTCTTGAACTTTACTATTTACTTGCAAGTATTTTGATCTTTTTTGCCATTTTTATTGTTGTTTACTTTTTTTTACCATCTGAAAGCGAGGTGGAGGAGTTTAGGAAAAGCCTGCCTGCAGGTCACCTTGAAAACAAGAAAATGAAGACATTTGAAGAAAGCCCCTTTTTAAAATCTATATATCCGTTTGTTCTGGCAGTTGCTGCCAGGGCAAACAGGATGGGAATACCGGAAAAACACATAAAGAGGCTTTCGAAAAGGATTGCGGCAGCAGGTTATCCCTATGGTTTTACCCCTTACGAATACATCGGGTATGCCTTTACAATAGGGTTAATAGTTACATTACTTGCAGCGTTTTTTAATTACTCAATGTTTGGCAGTATAAACGTGGTTTTTTTATTAATTGCCTTTGTTTTCGGGAATGTGTTTCCATATTTTTTTCTTGCAAATCAGGCAGACGAAAGAAAGATAAAAATATATAAAGACCTTCCTTACAAGCTTGACCTGCTATCAATGGCGGTTGAAGCCGGACTTGATTTTTTGTCAGCAGTGAAGAGAATGGTTGAGAAGGACACCACTAAAAGTCCTTTGATTGAAGAGTTTTTTCAATTTTTGCAGGAAGTTAGAATGGGAAAAACCAAGCAGGAGGCATTGCTTGACCTTGCTGACAGAGCTGATGTTGAGGCTTTAAACAGTATTGTAACCGCAATAATTCAGGCAGAAAAGATGGGAACTCCTGTTGCCCAGGTTTTGAAGATTCAGGCTGAGAGTTTAAGGATAACCAGAACTCAGAGAGCGGAGAAGGCTGCAGGAGAGGCTTCGGTTAAAATTATGTTCCCCCTTGTTTTTATTCTGATGTCAACTGTACTTATTCTATTTGGGGGAATAATAGTTAGATGGATGAGAGGGGAGCTTTTCTAATTGCCTCTTGGTTTTAACAGTTTAAACCTTAGAAGGTTTAAGAGGATAAAATTAAAATACTGTGACGGTACCTGCTCAATAAAAGACCTTGTACTCTGCGATAATTTCTTTACAAGATCAAGAGGAATGCTTTTTCAAAGAAAGGAGGATCACAGAAAGGCTTTCTTACTTACTAAATGCAACGCAATACACACCTTTTTCATGGCCTATCCGATAGATATTATATTCCTATCAAAAGAGGGTGAGATACTTTCCCAATTGAGGGTTGAAACATATAGCACTGCAAGTGTAAAAAATGCCTATGCGGTGATAGAGGGAACAAAATTGTTAAAATCTAACAATAGTGTTTGCGATGTTGAGTTTTTATGTTAAATTATAGATAAGAAATTCATTTGAGGTAAAGAGGCTTTATGGAAATACACCTACATGTTTCCCAGGGAAATGTGAAAAAGGGTTCGTTAACTTTTGATAAAAGGGAGATAATTGATGGCAGGGGGCTAACATGTGATGTTATCGTCAATGATCCCTCTGTATCAAACAGACACTTCACCATTTTAAAGAAAGGGAACAATTATTTTCTAAAAGACGAAGGAAGTGTTAATGGTACCTTTGTAAACGGGGTTCAGGTTGTTGATGAGGTGAAATTGTACAATGGAGACAGAATAACCTTTTGTGGTTATGTTGTGGAGGTTTCACTTGAGGGAAATGAGAGGGTTGAAAAGGGCTCCGCAAAGAACACTGGAAATAAAACCGTTGTACTTCAAAGACAGGATCTTATGTCTGACTTGAAAAAAGCAGGGGAGGGAAAAAAGAAAAAGACACTTTTGCTTTTAGGGGTGATATTGATCTTAATTATCGGTGGTATTTTTGCTGTTTTTATGATGCCTTCAAAAAAAAGAACAGTTAAAAGGCCCATTCAGGTAGGGGTAATTGACAGTTACTTTTTAAAACTTGAAAGAAGGATGGATAAGGATATAACAGACAAAAAAAATCCTGAAAATGCTAAAAGGTTTTTTGACCTTGGCAGAGAAAAATTGAAGATGAAAAATTTGAACAGGGAAAATCTTTACAACGCTTTTCTTTATTTCTTAAAAGCAAAAAAAAGTATTCAGGCTATGTCCCCTAAACCCCCAATTTGGGATGAAATTATACCTGCGTTAAACAAAACCAAAAGAGAATTAAAGATGACTTTGAAAAAACTCTTTAAAGATGCCTGGTTACTTGAAAACGACGGTAACAGGGAAGGTGCAAAGGATGTTTACCTTGCTATAATGCAGACCATACCCGATGAGAACTCCCAAATATACATAATAGCTTTAAGGAGGTATAATTTACTTAAATGAAAGCAGTATTAAAACCCTTGAGCAAAGATATAGAAAAACCCATTATTGTTGATTGTGAAAATGAAACAAGGGTTACTATTGGCAGGAAAGATTCTAACGATTATGTTTTGAATTATAGGAATGTATCCTCCTTTCATGCCCTTATTGAGTGTTTTGATGATAATTTTTACCTTGAGGATTTGAACAGCACCAACGGTACATTTGTAAATGGAGAGCAAATAAAGGGCAGGGTTGTTTTGAATCACAACGACAGGGTTAAGTTTGCTTCTTTTGAGTTCCTTGTGGATATTATGGTTGACAAAAACAAAAAGGTTGAGCGAGAAATTAGTTCTGATGGAACGGTGTTTATGGATGCTTCAAAGGTTGAAGAGGTACAGAATGTTGTAAGTTCAATAGAAGAAGACAATAATGAAGGTTTTACTGATAAAGAAAATGATGTGGAAACAGGGAAAGAAACCGTTTTATACGGAGTTAAAGGCTTGCTTCAGAATGCAAGACTGGTTTTTCTTAATGAAAACAGGGAGTTAATAGGGGAGTATGAATTAAAGGATGCTGAAACAACAATTGGAAGGGAAGATGTAAACAATATTGTTATTGATCACCCTTCCATATCAAGGGTTCATTGTTTTATTAACAGAAAAGACGGGTATTACGAGATAGTTGACAGTGAAAGTACCAATGGGACCTTTGTCAATGGTAAAAAGATTAAAAAGGCTGTGTTGAAGAATGGAGATTTTCTAAAACTTGGTGATAAAGAGTTTGTTTTTATCGCACCCGGTGAATTGTTTTCTCCGTCAATGATTGAAAGGGATTTAAAAAAGGGTGTAAAAGGGTTTAACAAGAAGAGGTTTTATATAATAACCGGCAGCATATTTGTCCTTCTTTTTGTAATACTTCTCCTGCTTCCGTCCGGTCCTTCAACAAGTGTAAGAAACAAGCCGTCAATATCTGAAAAAGAATTAAGACTTGATGTAAAAAATTCATATAAAAATGAAGACTGGGATAATGTGGTTTATCTGATTGACAATTTTAAATTAAAAGGGTTTGAAAAGGAGTACAACAGAGCCAGGTTTGAGATAAAAAACAGAGAAATTTACATCAAGTTTGTTAATGCACTAAAAGATAATAATTTTAAAGATGCTTGCCTTATCCTTAAAAACATAGATAAAAACTCAGTTTACAGAGATAAAGGAGAAAAATTGTACCGGGAAAAGAGTAGAGAGTACATATCAACAAAGCTGGAGGACATAGATTCTCTTCTGGACGAGAACAAGGTTGAAGAGGCTTTTAAAATTGCAAACAATCTGGCAGATATATTCCCAGAAAATCAGCAGGTGTTGCAGGTTAAAGATGATACTGCCAGGAAGTTTGAAAACTACATGAAGAAAAAACAGGCGATGAAAAGGTACTTTGTTCTCAGGAAAAATTTAAAGAGAAAGGCTATTGAAAAAGAAAAGGAGGCGAAATCTCTTTACCTAAACGGTAAAGTGGTGGATGCTATTACAAAGATAATTGATGCAACTCAATTGTATGTTGCAAAAAACATAAGCGTGCCTTCAAGGTTGAAGGGGCTTAAAGACAACCTTTCAAAAGTTAGGAGGTTGTACCAGTCGGGAAAAAAGGCTTTTATGGAAGGAGATACTGATAGTGCAGCCAGGGACTTTGAAGAGATATTTTCAATATCCGAAAAGTATCTATGGGGCAGGGAAGGTAAGATTGAAAAGGAATGCAGACAATTACTGAAAGATTATTATTTGAAAAAGGCGACCGAATACTACCATGACAGTAATTACACAAAGGCATTGAGTATGGCGTTAAAGGTTTTGAAAATTGATCCTGAAAACACAAAGATGCTTTCTTTAAAAAGGGAGATTTTAAGGAAGGCAAAAACACTGTACAATAAAGGTTACATAGAGCAAACGCAATACAGGGATTGCAAGGCAGCTCTTTTTTACTTCAGACAGGTTATTGAGATACTTCCTCCGGATGACCCTGTTTACAAAAAGGCTTTAAAGAGGATTAAAGAATGCGAAAAACATTGATTTTTATTTTCCTTGTTTTTTCTTTAAATGCTGTTTTTGGATTTAGTTTAAAGGATTTAGGAAGCGGTAAAAAATATTTTAAGAAGGCAGAGAAATTTTATAGCGAGAAAAATTATATTTCGGCCATTCCTTTATATTTAAAATTCCTTTCAAAAAAGAAGAATAAAAACAATGAAAAGGCTTTGTATCATCTGAGTGTCTGTTATATGGAAACCGGCAACCCTGATCAGGGTTTTCCATTTATATCAAGACTTTACAGGTTAAAGAAAACCAAACTTGAATATGCTGTTTTGTATGCAGAATACCTTGTTCAATTAAACAGATTAAAAGATGCGATAGAGGTTTACAGGGCTGTTATCAATCTCCATCCGGATGACTATTTAAGTTACATAAGGTTGGGCGAATTATTGGTAAACAATGGTAATTTAAAAGAGGCAAGAGCAGTATGGTTGAAGGCAACAAAGTTAAAAGAAAAACCTGTTGAAGCGTTTTCACTTTTATCCGACAGTTACCTGAAGGTTGAAAAAAACAGATTACTTGCTTACTTTTATGCAAGAAAATTGTATGAAATTGCCCCTGATGATAAAAAAGATGAACTTAAAAAAAGCCTTGATGCAATTGCAGGCGACTTCAGGGAGGATTTTGAGAATTATTATCAGCTTCGCACATGTAAGGAAAAAGCAAAAAATTTTATTGAAAAGGGGGATTTCGAAAGGGCATATAAAACCCTTCACCAGTGTGAAGATTTAAACAACATTGATAAAGATTACCTCATGCTTTTTGCCGATGTTGCAAAAAAATTGAAGCGTTACGAAAAGGCTATTGAAATATACAAGAAATGTCTTGCCCTCGGTATTGAAAATGGCTATATTTACCTTGAACTGGGGAAATGCTATTTAAAAACAGGCAAAAAAGACCTTGCAAGAGCAAGTTTAAAAATGGCTTGTAAATTTAAAGAAACAAAGATAGAAGCAAAATCTTTGCTAAATTCATTACAGGGAGGATAATATGACCAAAGCTGATCTGGTTAACATCTTAATCCAGGAAATGGGAATGAGCAAAAAAAATGCAGAGACAATTGTTAACACTTTTCTTGGTTCAATGATTGAGTCTTTGCAAAGTGGAAAAGGAATTGAATTGAGAGGTTTTGGAAGTTTCAGGATCAGAGAAAGGAATCCCAGAATTGGAAGAAATCCGCAAACAGGAGAGAAAGTACATGTCCCTGCGAAAAAGGTGGTATACTTTAAACCTGGTAAAGATTTGAAAGAGGCGCTTAAATAAATCTTCTTTTATTTAGACAGTTCTGGTTGATGTAGGGTATAAACTATTGAGAGATAATTCGGAGGTGGGTATATGGGAAGAAGGATAGTTGTTACATTTTTGATATTGCTTTTGTTTGGCTCTCTTATCCAGGCAAGGGATACAAGGCCAAGGATTGCAATAGTAAATTTTGATGTTGACGAGAGTGGCTTATGGATAGGTTTCAGGCCACATAAAAGAGAAATATCAGATGCCCTTGTGGCACTATTTACAACGGCGCTTGTTGAAAGAGGTGCTGTTAGGGTTTTTGAAAGGAAGAGACTTGATGAGATACTAAAAGAGCAGAACTTGAGTATGTCAGGAAATGTTGATCCTGCTACTGCCGTAAAAATAGGAAAACTTGCCGGAGTTCAATACATTCTTACAGGCAAGGTCACAAGATTTGCTTATAAAGGGCAGAGTTTTGACGCATTTTTTAAGATTGGTTTTTCATTAAAAAGGAAAAAACTCCAGGGAAGGCTTGATATCAGGTTAATCAGAACTGACACCGGCGAAGTTGTTTATGTTGATAAGGGCAGTGGTGAGAAAAAATTTATGAATTTAAGAATTGCCTCAATAGGTGGTGGCACTGATTACGATGAGACAATGGTAAACGATATATTTGAACCAATTGTTGACCAGATGGCTGATAAGTTGAGCAAAAAGATACAGGAATTGAAGATTGAGTCTCCAGAAATGACTGTAAAACAAGGGAAAATCATTGCCGTAAAGGGAAACATTGTTTATGTTAACCTGGGTGCCAGAAACGGAGTTCAGAATGGAGATGTTTTTACCGTTAAAAAGAAGGGTGAAGTACTCATTGACCCTGACACAGGGGAGGAACTTGGAGCTGAAATGACAACTGTAGGCAGTATAAAGGTTGTTGAGGTCAAAGAAAAGTATTCAAAATGTAAACTTATTTCAGGTGCTGCCAGAAAAGGTTACATTGTTTCAAGAGAATAATAGATAAAAAACATCTGTATGCAAAATGGGGAAGATCAGTTATCTTCCCCATTTTTTATTATGTTCTGGCTTAACATTTTACCCGTTAATATCAATGAGTGAAAATTAAAAAAAACATAAAATGCAAATGATGCCTTTGCAATATCAATAGATGAGATATTGAAATTGTTAAAAAACATATTTGATAAGAGCAGATAAAAGAGAAAGAAAAAAGTAAATTCGGCAAACTCAATTGTTACACTTGCTCCTAATTTCCGGATACTTTTTTCATTGTTTTCTATTTGAGATGATATCTTGCTCCTTTTTTGAGGAACTGGATTTTTTGTTGAAACAGGTTTGTATTCATCCTCAGTATTCAACTCTGTATTTAAGATCTCTTCCTCAGAATGGTCAAACAAAAAATCCTCGTTCTCCACTTCACTTTTGCTTTCGAAAAGATCAAAGAGGAATGTTTTTTCTTTTTCTTTGTTGTGTATTTTTTCAAAAACACGGGAATATTTTAAATTACAGCCACAATGTTCACATTCAATTCTATTGTCAGGGTTTGTAAAACCGCACGATCTACACTTTACACTCATTTTATAAAGAAATAAAACCATTGAATTAGAAGTTTCTTGTTTAATTGACCATGCAGGTATCTGTCAAGCACCTTAATGTGTTTTAAGATCTCGTCATCATTTCTATTTAAAACAAGGGCATATTTAAAGTATGATTTAGCCTTTAAAATATTGTTCTCAAGCGCATATTTTATTGCTGTTTCTTTGTAACACTGAAAAAGTTTTTCTTTTATTTGCAGGTTTTCAGGGTTATCCCTGAGAATGTTTTTTAGGTGTGGTATTGCCTTCTCACAATTCTTTCTTTTTAAATATCTTTCTGCAAGTTTCATCTCTTTTTTTCTGTTAAAACCTTCCTCTTTCATCAATTTTCTTGCTTTTGAAAGCATTGCTATTTCTTGTTCATCCAATTTGCCAAATCTTTCAGCGTGAAGATAGGTGTAATATGAAAAAAGGTATTCTCCCATATCAAAGTAATCTTTTGCCTCTTTTAAGTACTTTTTAAACATTTTTTCTCTTTTTTTAATCTCTTCTTTTTCCTGAAATTCCTGATTGTTGAAATTGTTTTCCTGTTGTGTTTGAAGATTGCTTTTAATTATTTTAACGCCATAAAAGATAACGGTTCCAAGTATTCCAATCAAAATCACGAAAAAGAAAAGTGTTTTGAAAAAAGGCCCCAAAGAAAGGTGCTTTTTTTCTTTTACCTCGTAAACAGGTTTCTCTTTTTTTTGTCTTTTTGATATCCTTTTTATTCTTTTTACCGGTTTTTCTTCTTCTTCAAGTTCAAGTTCTAAAGATGAAGACAGTAAATGTTCCTGTTTTTTTTCAAGAATGAACTGTTCTATCCTGTTTTTCTCATCAAATTTGAGCCTATTTTTGTGTTTTTCCAGGTATTCTAAAGCCTTCTCAAACTCTTTTTCCTCAACAAAATTCTTTATTTTATTTTTTATTATCGAGACACCTACCTCTTTTTCAAGTTTTTCAATATATCTTTTGGTTTGATTGTATAGATTTTCATCTAACTCATTGTTTTTATGAAGGTTATCAAGCAGGTTTTTTGCTCTTTCCGTGTCTCCGCTTCTTGCTATTGCCACAATTCTCTTTAATTCACCGCTTAGTTTCCCTTCGTCAAATACTATGTTTACAGGTTCATTTTCGTCTTTTACCTCTGTTTGAATACTCTCGTTAAGGTTTTCACTTAATTCTGCAGATGGTTCCGTTTTTTCCTTCTGTTCTCTATTTTCCATACCAAGTTCTTTCTCAGCACTCAGTATATAATCCTTTAAAAATTCGTTATCTGGTTGCAATTCAAGTGCCTGCTTCCATACAATAAGGGCATTTTCGAAATCGCCAACTTCGTATAGAGATACCCCTTTTTGAATAAGCGCATTTACATCGTTTTCGCCCATTTCGTCTTCTGAAAAGGAAGAAAGTTTAAAATTATCTGCATCAAACTCCGTGTTTTCATTCCCGGCGGAGGATTCTTTGCCTGTATTTGATTTTGTTTCAGGTACAAAAATCTCTGTTACAGCATCTTCAATATCTTTTTCTTGCTCCTCTTTCTTAATCTCTTCAAGAAGTTTTTGCCTTTCTTCTTTAACTCTGTTAAATATTGCTTTGATTTCGGGAAGATCTATATTGTCAAAAAACATATACTCTATTTCTTCAAGTTTGTTGTATTCTTTTGCGTTTAAAAGTTCGGTTAAAAGCTGTCTGGACTTGAGTACCAGTACTTTATAAAGTTTTTGTACTTTTTCAGTTTTAACCTTTATGGCAACAGGATAGATCTCTTTAAGTGCCTGATAAATTCTATTTTCTTTGTAAAGGAGGTATGCCTTTTTGGTTCTTTCAATAATTTCTTTTTTTTCCATATAAAAATTCTAACAGAGAGCGAATTGTAATTCAATACATATCTCATAAACTATTTGCTATAATAATGAGTGAAATAAAGATAAGGAGGCTACTTGTGTTAAGAGAATTTTTGAAAGCAAAGATTCACAGAGCAACAATTACAAGAGCCAACCTTGATTACAGCGGTTCTCTCACCATAGATGAAGAGATAATGGAATTGGCAGGGATTAAGGAGTACGAGAAGATACAGGTTTACAATGTGAACAATGGTGAGAGGCTTGAAACATACGCAATCAAGGGTCCAAAGGGAAGCAAGGTTTTTGAATTGAACGGTGCAGCTGCAAGGAAGGGTATGGTTGGGGATAAAATAATAATAACAACCTTTTGCCTTTTAGACGAAAAAGAGATGGCAAACCACAAACCGATTCTGGTTATAATGGGAGACGATAACGAAGTTAAAGAGGTGATTTAATGAATATTGTCTGTCCCCATTGTGATGCAATAAACAGGGTTGAATTGAAAGAAAGTGCAAAAGATGTTGTTTGCGGAAAATGCAAAAAGAGCTTGAAAGAGACCCATCCGGTTGAGTTAAATGCAAGAAATTTCAAAACACACATTGAGAAAAACGATATACCTGTTGTTGTTGACTTCTGGGCTCCATGGTGTGGGCCCTGCATTATGATGGCTCCTCAGTTTGAAGAGGCAGCAAAGCACTTTGCTTTAAAGGTTAGATTTGCAAAGTTGAATTCAGACAATTACCCTGAAATTGCAGGTATGTACGGAATAATGGGAATCCCGACAATGATTGTATTTAAAAAAGGCATGGAAGTGGGGAGAATATCAGGTGCAATGTCGGCATCTCAAATAATAAACTGGATAAACTCTCTGATTTAGGGCAAACCATGGCTATAGAGAAGATAATATTTGCAGCAGGGTGTTTCTGGGGTGTTCAGGCCTACATTAAAAAGGTGAAAGGGGTTTTGAACACAACGGTTGGCTACTGTGGAGGGCATACTGAAAATCCATCTTACGAACAGGTATGCACCGGCAAAACAGGGCATGCAGAAAGCGTGTTGATTGAGTTTGACAATGAAATTGTTTCCCTTGGCGAATTGCTTGAACATTTCTGGAAAATACACGATCCAACCTCTTTAAACAGACAGGGTGCGGATGTCGGTACCCAGTACAGAAGCGCAATCTTTTACTTCAACGAAGGGCAAAAAAAGATAATTGAAGAAAGCAAGAAGAAGCAGGATGAATCCGGAAAGCACAAATTTCCCATTGTAACTCAGATTGCACCGGCTACTGATTTTTATAAAGCAGAGGAATACCACCAGGATTACCTTGACAAAAACCCCAACGGCTACTGCCACATAGATTTATCACTGCTGGATAATTATTGACATTTTTGACACTAAAATATTATTTTTGTCGATAAATAATACACTTTCATAAAATAGTAACTGTTTATTTTTTCATTTTTTTATAGATAATAGATAATATTACTCTTG
>JALSOA010000123.1 GCA_026986725.1 Acidobacteriota bacterium | reverse complement strand
CTTTAAGAGACTGTAATTGCTTCAGACCTCATCTGGAAATGGACAGGGATTTTGCGTTTTTTTTTAAAACAGCAATTGAAAAAGGCGTTAAATTTTTTTCCTTTAAGGTGAGGGTTGAAGAAACAAGGGTTATTTATATTGGTAATTTAAATTTGTGCGAGGGGAAATAATATGGCCAGGATTTTTAATTCGATGCTTGAATTGATAGGTAATACGCCCATTGTTCAGGTTAACAATATTGATACAAAAGAGAATCGTCTCTTGCTCAAACTTGAATACTTTAATCCCTTTTCAAGTGTAAAAGACAGGGCTGCCTTCGGGATGGTTATGGATGCTCTTGAAAGGGGGTTAATCAAAAAGGATACTGTTGTTGTTGAAGCCACAAGCGGGAATACAGGAATAGGGCTTGCTTTTGTTTGCGCTTTAAAGGAGATCCCCCTTGTAATATTCATGCCTGAAAGTGCTTCTGTTGAAAGGAGAAAGATATTGAAGGGGCTTGGTGCTGAGGTTGTTTTAACTGATGCGGCAATGGGGATGAAGGGTGCAATTGAAGAGGCCAAGAGATTTCTTTCTTCAAATAAAAATGCAATTATGTTAAATCAATTCTCAAACAGGGCAAATCCTGATATTCATTCCAGAACAACTGCCAGCGAGATAATAGAGACATGTCCCCATTTAGATTACTTTGTTACTGGGGTGGGAACAGGGGGTACATTCACAGGCACAGGGAGGGTTTTGAAAAAACACTATAAAGGAATTAAAATTATTGCAGTTGAGCCCTATGCCTCACCTGTAATATCAGGAGGTAACCCCTCAACCCACGGCATTCAGGGTATAGGAGCAGGTTTCATCCCCGATAACCTGGATTTTTCCCTGATTGACAGGGTAATAAAGGTGAAAGACAAAGAAGCATTTGAGATGGCATTAATACTTTTGAAAAAAGAGGGTGTTTTTGGGGGCATATCAGGGGGGGCAAACTTTTCGGCATGCCTGAAGTTGTGCAAAGAGGTGAAGGGGAAAACCATATTAACCATAATCCCTGATACGGGAGAGAGGTATCTTTCTGTAAAAAATTTTTTAAAAGAATAATTTTTCTACATAAGACAAAAAAAATTTACATTTTTTTTAAAAAAAATATTGACCTCCCCTGAAAAGTGCTATAATAAAATTAATCTTTTACAATGATTATATCCTTTAAGTGGGAGGGGCGCATGAGGAAATTAATGGTACTTTTCCTTGCAATGCTGGTTAGTTTTACGCTCGTTGCAAGGGAAAGAAGGGGTATGGATGATTCTTTAAAGTTTGTTGAGAAATTCTTTAGTCTTCCTTCACAGCAGAAGGAGGAACTGGCGACTGAAAGGGGATGGGTGAAGGTTGAAATACCTTATGTTAACAGTTACTTTGATATGGTGCCTCAAAAGATTTTAAAAGAGGCTCCAGACGAGGTGAGAGAGAAGATAATGGAAGCAGCTGAAGAGAAAGAGGCTGAATTTCCATTTAAAGAGTTTAACAGTATTGAAAGGTGGATCCCGTCACCACAGGATATGCCATTTGCAATTAACTATTATATCCCTGACAAAGAGACTGATTCCAAGTTTGGAAATGGTGATGGGGTAAATTCCTGTGATTTCTCTGTTGCTAAAAAAGGTGATGTTCTTCTGGTTCACAATGGCTTTGTTGCATGGGGCTGGCATGCACATGCGGGTATTTTTTATGGTGGATCAGGTGTTTATGCAACAATAGAGTCAAACGCAAATCAGAATTATTTTGGAGACCCACATCCTGGTGTTCACTTTGAACCAATCTCTCACTGGAACAATGATTACGATTTCTGCAGGATTATGAGGGTTATTACATGGCCTCTCAGCCATTCTTACAGGGCAAAGGCTGCTGAGTATGCAAGGCAGCAACTTGGGAAACTTTATAATTTTAATTGGTTGTGGAAGTGGAGAACGGACAGGTTTTATTGCTCACAACTTGTGTGGGCTGGTTATTACAGAACTTCAAAATGGTATGCCAGGATAAATATTGATGCCAACCCTGCTGATACATGGGTTGCTCCCGATGAATTGTACGCTTCATGGAGAACCTGGACTGTTACTTCGAGCTGGTAATTCTAAGTATGAAAAAAGTGTTTTCAAGGGCAGCGGTTTTATCCGCTGTCTTTTTTTTGTTGAATTATCCAGCTTTATCTAAAGATGTGCTTCTTTTGAATACTGGCAGGGACAGGGTTTATGTTTTTTCCCCTGAGACTTTAAAGGTTAAAGCAGAATACGGGGTTTGTGAAAAACAGGCTTCCTGCACAGACATTGTTCCTTTAGGTGATAAAAACCTGGTGGTTTTGCATCGTATTGACTTCAATGTTGATGCAATGAAGGTTTTTGTTTACGACAGATGCTTTAAAAAACTTATCAGAACCATAAAGGTCGATAAGTCACCGTACCTTGCATTAAGGGTTGATAGATCACATGTTTTGATAAATCATACTTTTTTATCTTATGAGACAGGGTTGTTTACCGCTGAGCTTTTAAACAAAACTTCATTGAAAGTAGAAAGGATATTCCATCTCAAGGGTATTCCAGTGAGGGTTATAGATTACAACAATGAAAAGTATGCGGTTTTAGAGGATGTCAGAGGGGTTGTCGGTGGGGTTGAGTTAAAATCATTAAGCGGAAAAGACGATATTGTGTTGAAAAGCGCCATTATTTCTTCCAATGTGGTTTCTGTTGATAATGAACTGTACTGCGCTGTTAATGGTTATGGAGTTAAAGGGTACAGAAATGTTCTTTTGAAATTGACTTACATGCCTTTAATGATAGACAACAATGTTGAGGTGAAAGTTTTAAAAAGGTTTAAAACCCCTTTTCCTTTCATTTTAGCCACTTACAAGGGTATGCTTATAATTGGTTTTACCAATCATTCAATAAAAGGTAATTTCAACAAACTTGAGATCTATCAAACTGGTAACGGGAAAGCAATGGATTTTAATATCTGTTATGGTCCTGAATCGGCAATTGTTACCGGTGATCTGCTGATAGTGGGGTGTGTCTCAGATGAAAAGGTTGCCGTAATTAACCTTAAAGATTTTAAATTACGGATTGTCAGGATATCCGATGCAGTTCCTGGATTTACTCTCGTAAGAATGGCGGATTAAAGGTTTATACCCACCCTGTACCTTACATGGCAGGACATACAGGAGTTCCTCAACCTTTTGAAATGGTATCTCGTTCTTTCAACACTCCCATCTTTTGCCCCCTCTGCAACAAAATTCAATATGCCTCTTACCTCTTTTAAATGTTCAATATATACTGTTGGGTTCTTTGATGGTTTTTTGTCAATTAATTTATTTATTTCATCTTTTATGTTGTTTATTGCGGATAGTACATTTTTTCTGGTTATCTCTGCCCCCTTTGAGTATGCTTTAATAACCTCGTAATTTTTTTCTATCTTGATCATGGAAATTTTTATGTCATATCTTTCATTTTCTGTAAAGTAAAGTCTTGGCCCAAAACACGCGATCATCCCAAATATTAGGCACCCAACAACAATCTTTTTCATATTTCCCCCTTTAAAAACCTGATGGTTGTATTTAACACATACAACAGATTATTATAATTCGCCACTCCCTTACCTGCAATGTCAAATGCTGTGCCATGGCTCACAGAAAGTCTTAAAAATGGAAGACCAAGTGTAATGTTAACACATTCTTCTGGGTGTTTTGTTTTTACAGCCACAAGCCCCTGGTCATGGTACATTGCATAAACTATGTTCCTTTCCCCAGTCATTCTGAAAAAAAGTGTATCTGCCGGGAAAACTCCTTTAACAGGAAGGTGTTTCCCTTGAAGGTAAGAAACAGCCTCTTTTATGGTGAAATCCTCTTTCCCAATATAACCGTTTTCACCTGCATGTGGATTTAGGCCACACACATAAATGTCAACATCTTTACCTGTAAACAGTTTTTTTGTGTGGTTATAAGCAAATTGAATGCCGTCTATAAGTTCATCTTTTGAAACATGCAACGGTACTTTGTTAAGTGGTATGTGCACTGTATGGAGTACCACAGAAAATGATGGAGAGAGAAACATCATCATTGTTTTCTTTGAACCAGTAAGGTATTTTAAAAAATCTGTATGGCCCTCAAAGTCGTATCCGGAGGCTCTGAAATTTTCCTTGCAAATAGGAAGAGTTACTATGGGGTAATGATCTTTCCGTGCTATTTCCACAGCCTTTTCTATGCACAGTGCGGAGAATTTACCGTTTATTTTTTCTATTTTACCTGGATTAAGGGAAAAATCAGATTCAACTTCAACGACTTCGATGGATGGGAGCGGAATACCTAACTTCTTTGAGTAAAAACTCAGAATTTCCCTTTTACCAACAAACACTATTCTATCTTTCAGATCTATTATGTTTGCTGCTTTTAAAAGTATCTCAATCCCTATCCCGTTTGGGTCTCCGCAGGTTATTAGGATCCTTTTCATTAAAACTTCTTTGTTATTCTGCTTCCTCTTCTTTTGATTCTTCCTTGTCGGTCTGTAATCTTGCTCTCCTTCTGGCTTTTCTTAATGCTGCCTTTTCCTCTTCCTGCTTGTACATGTACTTTATCTTTGACTTCATTATCAAAAGGTTTGGCTCGTTTATTCTGTTTACTTTCAGACAGTTTTTATCGTACCATTCAATAATTCCCCTTATCTCTTCACCGTCTTCAAGTATAATGACCATCGGAACCTTGCCCTGCATCTGTTTTAAATAATAGTAACTTTCAGCATGAGTTTGTTCTGGAGGCGATTGTTTTCTTCTCGCTGTTGTTATCAGGGGATGGTTTAAAAGGGGTTGTTCTGCTGCTATTTGATTGGCGATCTTTGAAGGAGTCTCTATCTTTTGTTCGCTCATTTTAGATTTTATTTCCTGCAAACTCGGTCTGATTAGTTTTCTATTAGCCATTTCATCTCCCAGAAATTAAATTTTGAATGTTATCTATACTATAATCTAAAATCGATTTTAAATCAACAGATTTATTCTTCCTGTTCCTTTTCAATAAGCATTCTTGATTCTTCTTCAAACTTTTTTAACTGTTCTTTTGAATAGAGTGTGTTTTGAGTTTCCTCTATATCTGACGGGTAATCATCGTCTTCAAAGTTTATGCAACACATAAGCCTTCCGCACACCCCCGAGATTTTACCGGGGTTTAAAATCAAATGTTGATTTTTGGCCTGCTTTATTGAAACAGGGTAAAATTTGTGCAGGAATGTTGTGCAACATAGTTCTCTCCCACATACCCCTATACCACCTATCATCTTTGCTTCGTCTCTTACCCCTATCTGTCTCATCTCAATCCTTAATCTGAATCTGTGCGCAAGGTCTCTTACCAGTTTTCTAAAATCTATTCTTCCGTCTGCTGTAAAATAGAATATTGCCTTGCTTTTATCAAGGGTAAAATCGACCTTTATCAATTTCATATCCATCTCTCTTGCCTTTATTCTCTCTTTGCAAAAGAGGTATGCCTCTTCTTCAAGTTGCTTCAACTCTTCCTTTGTCTTTATGTCTTCCTCAGTTGCTTTTCTTACTACAGGTTTTAGTTCTCCTTCTATCCAGGATTGCTCAACTTCCCTGTTGGCTATAATAATTTCACCAAGTTCAAGCCCTCTGTCAGTTTCTATAACAACCCTGTCACCCTTTTTAAACTCTATACCGTTCGGGCTGTATATAAAAAATTTCCCCGTTTTTTTTACCTTTATTCCAACTATTTCAGGCATTATTTCTCCCATCAGTGAAACATGGTGCTCAAGGGGGGATTCGAACCCCCACGGGTGTGACCCCACACGGACCTGAACCGTGCGCGTCTGCCAATTCCGCCACTTGAGCATTGCTAAACAACGGTATATATGATAAAGTTAGTTCGGAGTAAAGTCAAGATGGAGTTAATTAAAAAAGAGATAGTCGGGTTTTTGAAAAAACAGAAGAATCCTATAGGTTTAAAGAGAATAAGAAAGCACCTTAACCTTCCACGGGGTGAATTGTCTTTTTTGAGAGAGGTTTTGAAGTCTCTTATAAGAGAAGGTGTTGTTGTAAAAACCGAGAATAATTGTTATCGTTTGAGCAATGAATATCAGAGCCCCGTTCAAAAACAGGTATGTCATGAGTATGAAAAACTTTACGAAGGTAAGATTTACAGTGGGAGAAAAGGTAACCTGATTTTTAAGATCAGGGGAACCAGAAGGGTTCTGCGGGTTATTGCTCCCAAAAACCTTTCTACAGTTTTGATGGATGGTGATAAGGTAATGCTGTTGAAATTGAAAAACAGGGATGCTGGTGTGATTGCGACAGTTACAGAGAGGGCTTTTTACAGAAGGATTGGAAGAATTGAAAATGGCAGGATTCGGGTAAGGTTTAAAAGGGTAAGGGTGAAGGGCAGAGTAAGGTTACCCATAATTGAATACATAAGAGGGAAAAAGGCGGAGATAATAAAGGAGTTTGCTGACAGTACGGAGGGTGCATATCGATTGAATATGTACCTTCACTCTATAAAAGAATTTTTCCCCCCTGAAGTGCTTGAAGAGGCAAGACACCTTGATATGGAGGATAGTTTTTTTGCGAGAAGACTTGATTTAAGAAATGAACTCGTGTTTACCATAGATGGGGAGGATGCCAGAGATTTTGACGATGCTGTTTCAATAAAATTGATAAAAAATGGTTATGTTTTAGGGGTTCATATCGCTGATGTTTCTCATTTTGTCGAAAAGGGGAGTTGCCTTGATTCCGAAGCAATGATCAGAGGAGTTACAACATATATGCCAGGCAGGGTTGTTCCAATGCTTCCGGAGAGGCTTTCAAACGATCTTTGCAGTTTAAAGCCGGGTGAAGACAGGTACACCCTCTCCTGTATAATTACTCTTGATAAAAAGGGCAATGTATTATCGTATTACCTTACAAAGTCTGTAATCAGAAGCAAAGCAAGGTTGACATATGAGAGGTTAAATGACTATTTTAACGGGAATTGTGATTTCCCCTACAAAGGTGTAAAAGGATTAAAAAAGACTATTGATACCATGCTTCTTCTTTCGAAAAAATTGAGAAAAAAGAGGTTGAAAAAGGGGGCTTTATTTTTAAATGTTGAAAAGCCCTATGTAAAGGTATCCAGAAAGGGTGAATTGATTGAACTGAAACCTCAGGTTCAGCAGGATGCTGAGAAATTGATAGAGGAATTTATGCTTCTTGCAAACGAGTGTGTTGCAAATTTTCTTATAAAGAGGAATCTCCCCGGCATTTTCAGGGTTCACCCCGCACCTGACGATGAAAAACTGGCAGACCTTTTTGTTCTATTTGAAAGTGCTGGTTACAAAACATACGACAAAACATTGCCTGAATTGTTAAACAGTGTTGAGGACAAAAATCTTCATTACATAACTTTAAGGTATCTAACAAGGGCTGAATACTCTGCAACTCCAGGGTTACACTTTGGCCTGAATAAACTTGAGTACCTTCATTTTACCTCTCCTATAAGAAGGTATCCGGATCTTGTGGTTCATAGAATAGTAAAGGCGGCCATTGAAAAAATTTCTGTTCCATATAAAAAGAAAGAACTTGAATGGATAGCGAGGTTAATCTCTACACTTGAGAGGGACGCATTCTTTGCCGAACTTGATATGGCTGAGTATTTCATACTGAAAGATATTGAAAAAAAGGGTATTGAAAAAACAGATGCTATTGTTTCCGGCTTTTCTGAGCATTCCCTTTTTGCTGAACTGGACGGTTACTATGTGGATGGTCTTGCTCCTCTTTCTGAACTCAGGGATTTTTACACTCCTGATCCATCGGGGCATTTTTTAGTCGGTGAAAGTGGTAAAAAAATTAAAATTGGAATGAGATTAATGGTCAAGATAGTGGAAATAGACCCTATTTTAAGAAAATTAAAACTAAAAATTTTAAATCCCGTCTTATAGAATTGGAGTAATAAAGGAGGTTTGTGGATGAGAAAGTTTTTTTATTTTTTTCTAATGATATTTTTCAGTTTCTTTCTCTCCTACGCAAAGGGTCCTGAGATCAGCTTTGAAAAAAAGGTTGTTGATGTGGGCAAAGTTCCTGTACACACTAAGGTGACAGGTATTTTCAAGTTTAAAAATGTTGGAGATAAGAAACTTATAATTTTTATGGTAAAACCGGGGTGAGGGTGCACCACATCCACTTTGGATAAAGTGGAATATAAACCGGGAGAATCAGGAGTAATAAAGGCTTTTTACAATACCGGCAGTCATAGCGGTGTTTTTTCAAAAAGGATTATGGTTAAATCTAACTCGGTAAAAGAACCAGTGCTCTATCTAACTTTAAAGGGCACTGTTTATGCTGATCTTGAAGTTAAAAATAACACTGCATTCTTCTATGACCTTGAACCTGGAAAAACAAAAAGGTTTGACATCCCTGTGATAAACAATATGGGCAAGCCGTTTAAAATTGAAGGTATGAAAGTTGTTTTTCCTTTTAATGCAAATAATTATTTTCATATTAAAGCAACGGTAAAAAAAGGCAAAAACGATAAGGAGTTCATTGAGTTTGCCATCACTCCTAAAAGCAATGTTTATCAGTTTAGAGAGAATGCAATAACTGTAAGATTGAAAACCAATTCAAAACAGGTGCCAGAGCTTATGTTCTATTTGAGAACCAGGATAAAGAAAATTATTGAGGTAACTCCCACAGCCCTCTTTATGTACTCTCGGATTAAAGGCAAAACAGCCCCTGCCACAATAGAGTTGAGTACTGAATTAAAGGGTGGTATCAAGATAAAGTCTGTAACCTGCAAAAACTGTCCATTGAGGTTTAAAGTGGTAAATATCTCACCAAAGACCAAACAGATTCTGGTTAAACCTGACTATGAAAAAGGCAAGAAGGGTATATTTTCTGGAGTGATTAAAATAATCTTTGAGGCAAATGGAGAGAAAGTTTACTCAATACCTGTCAGGGGCAGACTGTAAAATTACCATAAAAAAAGCGGGGATTTATCCCCGCTTTTTTCTTTCAGTCTCAATCTTCTATACAAAAAGGTCTTTAATATCTGTATATTCCCATTTAAAATCTTTGTCCTCTCTTCCAAAGTGCCCATAAGCCGCTGTTTTCTTGAAAATTGGCCTTCTTAAATCAAATCTCTTAATTATCCCTTCTGGTGATAGATCAATGTTTTTCAATATGATTTCTGCAAGCTCTGTATCTGGTCTCTTTCCTGTTCCGTATGTGTTAACCATCAAAGATACAGGTTGATCTATTCCTATTGCATACGCTATTTGAATTTCACACTTTTCTGCAATGCCGGAGGCTACTATGTTCTTTGCGAGATACCTTGCCATGTATGAGCCGGATCTATCGACCTTTGAGGGGTCTTTCCCGGAAAATGCTCCACCCCCATGTGCGCCAAATCCGCCATAGGTATCAACAATTATTTTTCTCCCGGTCAATCCACAATCTCCCTGAGGTCCTCCTATAACAAACCTGCCTGTTGGGTTTATAAGGTATTTTGTGTCTGAATCGATCATATCTTGAGGAAGAACGGGAAATATAACATTTTCAAGTATATCCTGTCTTAATTCATTGTTCTTTATGGTATCGGCATGCTGTGTCGAAATGACAACTGTGTCTATCCTTTTAGGTTTCCCGTTTTCATACTCCACAGTAACCTGCGATTTACCGTCCGGCCTTAAATACTTCAGTATTTTTTTCTTTCTAACCTCTGCAAGCCTCATTGTGAGTTTGTGTGCAAGTGTTATGGGAAGTGGCATAAAGGTTTCCGTTTCGTTTATTGCAAATCCGAACATCATGCCCTGATCCCCTGCTCCTCCTTTATCAACTCCAAGTGCAATGTCAGGGGATTGAGAATCAATTGTTGAAATTACCCCACAGGTATCACAGTCAAACCCAAACTTTGCTCTCGTGTAACCTATCTCTCTCACGGTTTCCCTTGCAACCTTCGGGAAATCCACATAGGTGTTTGTTGTGATTTCACCTGCGATCATTATTAGTCCAGTTGTTACAAGTGTTTCACATGCAACCCTTCCGTTAGGGTCATTTTTAAGTATCTCATCTAAAATTGCATCTGAGATCTGGTCTGCTATTTTATCAGGGTGACCTTCAGTTACAGATTCAGATGTAAAAAGGTATCTTGTCATTTGTCCCTCCAGTGAAAGAATAAAAAATCAAAAAAATTATAGCATAGTTTTATTTTTTACCGAAAAGATTTAAAAATTCCTTATTCACTTTTTACTTTGTGCTAAAATAAATTGAATTGATAGGCGAGGGTTTGACCTATCACTGTCTATTGTGCGAGTGAGGAAGAGTTTTTCCAATAAAAGTTGTGCGAGTGGGTAAACTAATGCTAATCTGGCTTTTAAATTAAATTGAAATACCTTGAAAGGAGAGGGGTTATGGCAAGACCAAAAATCGCATTGGTAGGTGCCGGTCATATCGGCGGAACAATGGCTCACATTATTGCGCGTGAGGAATTGGGTGATGTGGTACTGGTTGATATTGTTGAGGGTATGCCCCAGGGCAAGGCTCTTGATATCTATGAGGCAACACCTATTTTCGGTAAGGATTGCAGATCTATCGGTACAAACGATTACAAGGATATTGAAGGGGCCGATGTGGTTATAGTAACTGCAGGTGTGCCGAGAAAACCAGGAATGAGCAGAGATGACCTTCTCGGAATAAACAAAAAAATAATGGAATCGGTTGCTCCAAATATTAAAAAGTACGCTCCGAATGCCTTTGTAATTGTTCTTTCCAATCCTCTTGACATTATGGTTCATCTGATGAAAAAGATAACGGGATTTCCTAAAAACAGAGTTGTTGGTATGGCAGGAATACTGGATACAGCAAGGATGAGAAGTTTTATCGCAATGGAAACAGGATTTTCCGTTGAAGACATCCATGCTATTGTTCTTGGTGGACATGGAGATTCAATGGTTCCGTTACCAAGGTACTCAAACATCAACGGTATTCCTTTATCACACTTCCTGTCAAAAGAAAAAATTGATGCAATAATAGAGAGAACAAGAAAGGGTGGTGGTGAAATAGTATCTCTCCTTAAAACAGGTTCTGCTTTTTATGCTCCTGCCGAGGCTGCCATTCAGATGGCCAGGGCGTATTTAAGGGATAAAAAGAGGGTCCTTCCCTGTGCAGCGTATCTTGAAGGGGAGTACGGAGTAAACGGTTTCTTTATTGGTGTCCCAGTTGTTCTTGGTGGAAACGGTGTTGAGAAGGTTATTGAACTTGATCTGAACGAAGAAGAAAAAGAGATGTTTAACAAGTCTGTGGAACATGTAAAGAAATTGATTGCTGAACTTGAAAATCTAAAATAAATCTGGGGGAAAATATGACAGAGATTGCTGTTGATAGAAGTTTTTTTAACAGAAGGCTCCATTCTTTTCTGGGAATATTCCCGATCGGCCTTTTCATATTGGAGCACTTTTTCACAAACTCTTTTGCCGTGCACGGGGCAACTGTTTACAATAGCAAGATAGAGTTTTTCAAGGAATTGCCTTATCTTCTTGCCATTGAAACCATATTTATATTTTTGCCCCTTCTGTTTCACGGGATTTACGGGCTTTACATTGTTTACACAGGTGAGCCAAATAACTTACAGTATGGTTATTACAGAAACTGGATGTACCTTATTCAGAGAGTAACAGGGGTAATTCTTCTTTTCTTCATAGGCTGGCATGTTTATGTGACAAGGATCTCTGCTCTTCTCTATGGTACAGAGGTAAGTTATCAATATATGGCAAAGATGTTTACAAATCCAGTTGTCTTCTGGTGGATGGTTATCGGTGTTGTATCCGCTGCATTTCACTTTGCAAACGGTATCTGGTCTTTTTGCATAGTATGGGGTATTACTGTTGGTCCTAAAGCCCAGAAGAGGATGGGGTGGATTACTCTTGGTCTTTTTGTTGTGCTTGCCTTTGTGGGAATAAGGGCATTGCTTGCTTTTCATATTTAGTGAAGGAGGTTAGTGGTGAGTGATAAAAGAGTTGTTGTTGTTGGTGGCGGCCTTGCCGGTTTGATGACCACAATAAGGCTTTGTGAAGAGGGTATCAAGGTTGATCTTATATCCATTGTCCCGGTAAAAAGGTCGCATTCAGTTTGTGCCCAGGGTGGTATAAATGCTGCTTTAGACCTTCATGGCAAAGGTGATTCTCCCTATGAGCATTACGATGATACAGTTTATGGTGCAGACTTCCTGGTTAACCAATTACCTGTGAAAAGGATGTGTGAAAAAGCACCGGAAATAATTTACATGTTTGACAGAATGGGAGTTATGTTCAACAGAACTATGGAAGGTAACCTTGATGTGAGGGCATTTGGCGGTGCAAAGTTCAAAAGAACGGTTTTTGCCGGTGCAACTACAGGACAGCAGTTGCTTTATGCATTGGATGAACAGGTTAGAAGATTTACAGCAGAGGGTATGGTAAAGCAGTGGATAGGATACGATTTCCAGAGGCTTATAGTAGACGAAAACGGCGTTGTTCATGGTTGTATTGCCATGAATATGAACACAATGAAGCCGGAGGTGTTTAAGGCCCAGGCTGTTGTGGTTGCAACAGGTGGCCCGGGTTATATATTTGGAAAATCCACAAACTCTTTCATTAATACCGGTTCCGTTGCATGCACATGTTATGAGCAGGGAGCAAAGTACGCAAATGGAGAGTTTATCCAGATCCATCCGACGGCAATTCCAGGCTCAGATAAAAACAGGCTTATGAGTGAGTCAGCAAGAGGAGAAGGTGGAAGAGTATTTACAATAAAAGACGGTAAAAGGTGGTATTTTCTTGAAGAGATGTACCCTGCTTATGGAAACCTTGTTCCGAGAGACATTGCAACGAGGGCTATCTTTGATGTTTGTGTGAACCAGAAACTTGGTATTGACGGTAAAAACATGGTTTATCTTGATCTTTCCTTTATGGATCCAGATTATCTTGATAGAAAGTTAGGTGGAATACTGGAGATCTATGAGAAGTTTGTTGGAGATGACCCGAGAAAGGTTCCAATGAAAGTATTTCCTTCTGTTCACTATTCAATGGGTGGATTATGGGTTGACGATGATACTGATATGACAAATTTACCTGGTCTTTTTGCAGCGGGCGAGGTTAACTATCAGTATCATGGTGCTAACAGGCTTGGAGCAAACTCACTGCTTTCATGCGTTTACGACGGGTTTGTTATAGGGAGTGCAATGCCTGGGTATTTGAAAGAATATAAAGAGCCACAGGACTTTGATGCACTTGCAAACAAGCATTTGACAGAGGTTGAAAAACTTTACGAGAAGATTTACGCAATGGATGGAAGTGAGAATGCCAAGAAACTACACGAAGAGCTCGGTGTGATGATGACTGAAAGAATGACTGTTGTAAGGTACAATGATAAACTGGAAGAGTTAATGGGGATGCTTGATGGTTTGATGGACAGGTGGAACCACATTGGCATACATGATAGATCAAAGGTGTTAAATCAGGAAGTCATCTTTGTTAAAGACATGCAGAAGATGATAACTCTTGCAAAGGTAATGACAAAGGGTGCATTGCTTAGAAATGAAAGCCGTGGTGCCCACTATAAACCTGAATTCCCGAACAGAGATGATGAAAATTTCCTGAAGCATACAATTGCTACATACACCCCGGATGGACCGGAGATCTCTTATGAGCCTGTTAAAATTGCTGATATTCCTCCAAGGCCAAGGAATTACGCTGTGGACAAGGAGGAAACAAAGAAGATGGCTCAGAAAAAGAATGAGGGGGGTAAGTAATGGCTGAGACAGTTAGATTGAGAATAAAAAGGCAACTCTCCCCGGATTCAAGCCCTTTCTGGGAAGAGTTTGAAGTCCCAATGATACATGGAATGAATGTTATTGCGTGTCTCGTTGAAATTCAAAAGAATCCTGTTACAAAAGACGGCAAAAAAACAACTCCTGTTGCCTGGGAGTGCTCATGCCTTGAAGAGGTTTGTGGGGCATGCACCATGATTATAAACGGCAGGGTAAGGCAGGCATGCTCAGCACTTGTTAAAGATCTTGAGCAGCCGATAGTTCTTGAACCTATGACAAAATTTCCTGTTGTCAGAGACCTTGTGGTTGACAGGCAGAAGATGTTTGATAATTTGATAAAGGTTAAGGCATGGGTTCCTATTGACGGTACTCATCACATGGGTCCCGGTCCCAAAATCCCTGAGCCTGAAAGAGCAATTCACTATGAACTTTCAAAGTGTATGACCTGTGGATGCTGTCTTGAAGTGTGCCCTCAGTTTAATGAAAAGTCTGATTTTATGGGAGCACAGATTATCTCCCAGGTAAGGTTGTTTAACTTCCATCCAACAGGTGCATCCTTGAAAGAGGACAGGTTACACGCATTAATGGGTAAAGGCGGTGTACACGAATGTGGTAACGCTCAAAACTGTGTGGAAGTTTGCCCGAAAGAGATACCTTTAACACATTCTATCGGAGAGGTTGGAAGACAGGTTACTTTGCAGGCTTTGAAAGACTGGTTCATGAAGTAAAGTATCGAAAGAATGCAAAACTTGAGGGGGTTTTATGCCCCCTTTTTTTATGAAAAAACCTTTGCAATTGCTATGACATTGCTTTTTATGTTTGATATGCTTTCCTCCCTTATCCCTATACAGGATGGGCAACCATGTGAGCATTTACAGTTTTTTACCATGTTGTTAACCCCTTCAAATATCTCTTTTTTAAGATTGAATATCTGAGGAGATAGCCCTATTCCCCCTGGGTATGCATCGTAAACGAAAAGGGAGTACTCCAATTCTGCCCTTGTATCGTCCACCTGGTTTGAGGTACCAAGGTCTCTTGTGTCGCACATTAAAAATATGGATGCAACATTCTTGAATGAGTAAAGAAGTCCTGATAGTGTTTCTGTGAAGTCACTTTTACTTATATCAAGTTGCTTCCTTATTCTGTCTGATACTGTTATCCAGAATGCTGTTGTGTGCATCTCAATATCCGGAAGGGATATTGTCCCAAAACCAATGTTCTCATTTGTGTAAAACTTTATCTTTTTGTATCCTGTTACTGTTGTTGAAACATGTATTTCTCCGTGATTAAATTTCCAGAATGCTCCATTTATGGTTTCTTCCACATTTAATATGTTAACAGATGTATGGTCAATTGCATCTGTGAAGTATTCAGCATTTGTCTTTTTAACGAATGCCTTTCTGTTTTTGTAATCAAGGGATTCAACCTGGTATAGTTGTCCCTGAACCATGTATATCGCCTGTGGATATATGGTGGTGTGAGCGGATATGAAGTCAACCTCTGCAATAACTTTATTCCTTTTGTCATCTGTGTCAATAACCACGAAATTATCATTTGTTACGCTTCTTAAAGAGAATGTTGCTGCCGGGTAATTGTCTGATATCCAGTGCCATTTGTTCCCGAATTTGTTTACAAGTTCAACCTCTTCCATTTTTTCAAGGAGTTTGCTTACCTCCTTTTTCCCGAACTTTTCTCCCTGTTTAAATGGCAATTCGTATATTGCACAGGTGAGGTGGTTGAACAGTATATCCGGATTATCAGGATTTATCCTTGCATGTTCAGGAGAGGATGTAAAAAGGTAATCGGGATTTGAGAGTATAAACTGATCAACAGGGAGGTTTGATCCGATAAAAACCGCTATTGAATCGTCCCTTTTTCGCCCGGCTCTTCCCGCCTGTTGAAGGGTTGACGAGATGGTACCTGGATAGCCTGCAATAATACAACCCTGCAATTCTCCTATATCTATTCCCACTTCAAGAGCGTTTGTTGATACTATGAAGGATAACTCCCTGTTTTTCATCTTTTTTTCAATTTCTCTTCTTAACTTTGGCAGGTATCCCCCTCTGTATGCCGAGATTTTGTGTTTTTTAGGAGGTGTTACCCTGTCTTTCAGGTACTTTGTTATAACCTCAACTGCAAGTCTTGTTCTTGCAAATGTTATTGTTGGGATATCTTTTGATATAAACTCTTTGCCAATAAGCACTGTGATATCAAGATAACTCTTTCTTATTCCCATTTCCCTGTTTACAATGGGAGGATTTATGAAAAAAAAGTGTTTTCTTGCCAGGGGTGCTCCGTTTCCGTCTATAAGAGAGAATTTTTCCTCAGTAAGGGTCTGGGCATGTTCCACAGGGTTGGCTATGGTTGCTGAACAGCAAATAAATTGAGGTTTTGAACCGTAAAAATTGCATATCCTTTTCAGCCTTCTTAAAACATTTGCAAAGTGAGAGCCAAAAACCCCGGTGTAGATGTGGATCTCGTCAATTACTATAAACTTCAGGTTTTCAAGCAATTTTTTCCACATGGGATGATGGGGAAGTATTGCCTGATGAAGCATATCCGGGTTTGTTATGGTTATCTGTGCCATTTCCCTTATTGTTTTCCTTGTATCAGAAGGTGTATCTCCGTCATAAACCTCACACTTTAGTTCAATATTGGAATCTTTGGCAAGTTCTATTACGGATTTTGCCTGATCCCTTGAAAGTGCCTTTGTGGGAAAGAAGTAAAAGCATCTCAGTGAAGGGTTGTCCTGGATTGCCTTTAAAACAGGCAGATTATAACATAGGGTTTTACCTGATGCCGTTGGAGTTGTGATCACCACATTGTTCCCCTTTTCTATTTCAATGTAGGAGTGATACTGGTGAGAGTAAAGTTTTTCAATTCCAAGTTTTCTTAAGCCATTTTTAAGATTTTCTGGCAGGCTGGTGGGAAAGGGTTTAAAACTTCCCTTTCTTTTTTCACTTACCCTGTAATGGGATAGGTACCTGTGCTTTTTCAGGTGTTCTATAAGTTCATTTGCTTCCTTCATATTAAAAAATTATACCTTAAAATGAATTTTATTTACATAGATGTTAAAATACATCGGGGGGGTTATGGCTTTTGAGATTGAAAGAAGGTTTCTTCTAAAGGAGAATAACATCCCTGAATGGTTGAAAGTTGAAAATATTATGCAGGGGTATTTGTGTATTGAAAAAAACTCTGTTCAGAGAGTAAGAATTGTCAATGAAAAAAAGGCCTTTTTTACGGTAAAAGGTAGGTCGGGGCGTATATCAAGGCTTGAATATCAATGGGAGATCCCACTTGTTGACGCAAAAGAGATTATGGAAAAACTATGTATTAAGCCCTTGATTGTAAAAAAGAGGTATTTTGTGAATTACAATGGTTATGAGTGGGTTGTGGATGTTTTTGAGGGGGAAAATGAGGGTTTGAAAATTGCAGAGATTGAGTTGAAAAATGAATTTGAAAAGATTGAGGTTCCGGATTGGGTGGGGAAGGAGATAAGTGAAGATGAGCGATTTTACAACTATTCGCTTGTGTTAAATCCCTATTCTAACTGGAAGGGTGTTATGGAGGAGTAATGAAGTACATTGCTGTGTTTATAGGCGGTGGTTTTGGTGCAATGATGAGAGATGTTTTTTCAAGGTTTGTTTATTCTTTCTTTTTCCCATCATTTCCCTATGGTACAATGGCAGTAAACCTGTTGGGAAGTTTCCTTTTTGGATTTTTGTGGCAGATAACGGAGCACTTGATTGTTTCAAGGGAGGTTAAGGCTTTGATATTTACGGGTTTTTTGGGAGCCTTTACCACATTTTCAACCTTTTCTTTTGAAACAGTAGGGCTTTTAAAGGATGGAGAAGTGAAGTTTGCGGTGTTAAACATGGTTTTAAGTGTTTTTCTTGGTATTTTCTGTGTTTTTCTTGGTATGTTTGTTGCCAGGCAATTTTTGAGGGGTTAAGTATGTTACCTGAAAAGGGGCTTCTTTTAAGGATATTTATTGGTGAGGACGATAGGTGCAAAAATGGAAGGCCTTTATACGAAGAGATAGTTATGAAGGCAAGGGAACTTAACCTTGCTGGAGCAACTGTGTTAAAGGGTGTTATGGGTTTTGGAAAAACAAGCAGGATTCATACCTCAAAGTTCCTTGTGTTGTCGGAGGATCTGCCTGTTGTTGTAGAGATAGTTGACACTGAAGAAAAGATAAATAAGTTTATCCCTTTGATTGAGGAGATTATTCAGGGTGGGATGATTACGCTTGAAAGGGTTAGTATTCTTAAGTACAAAGGGGTGGAAAGGTGAATCTTTTTTATATCTGGAGATGGTAAAGTAAAGTTAAACTTTCTATTTAAAGAGGGAGGATTTATGAAAAGGCTTTTTTTGTTATTTTTCCTGTTTTTCTTTGTTTTCTGTGTGCATGCCCAGACAGCCTCTGAACTTTACAATAAAATGATGGCTAAGTCCACAAAACACATTGACAAGGGTAAGGTGTATTTGAAGAAAAACAAGATTTCAAAGGCAGAAAGAGAGTTTAAAGAGGCAATTAAATCCTGGAAACATGCCTATGTTGCCTATGCCTACCTTGGAATAATTTATTACCAGAAGAGGGATTTTAGAAAGTCCAAAGAGTACTTTGACAGGAGTATTGAAGAGTTTTCTGAATTTAAGAAAAATTATTTGAAGATGAAACTTGATTACATGAAAGAGTTTCAAAGAAAGGCTAAAGAACTTCAGATACAACTGGATAAACACGATATGCAGTATCAGGGGATTAACGCCACTGCCTATGAAACAAAAAAAACCGAGTACGAGAACAAGTACAAAAACATGAAAAAGGAGTACGAAAAAGACAAAAATATGCAGTACGATGCCTTTTTCAGATTTAAATATGGCAATACCCTGATGGCTTTAAGGTATTATAATGATGCCATTGATCAGTACCTGATGGCAATAAAACAGGACCCTTCATTGAAGGATGCTTATACCAACCTTTCAGTGGCTTACTTTATAGTTGGGGATTGTCCCAATGCTGTCAAGTATTACAGGATTGCAAAAAGCAAAAAGGCTCCTATCAACAAAAACTTTGAAAGAGACCTTAAAAAGAGGTGTGGTGTTAACTAACACTTGTATTTAATAGTTAAAAGTGGTAAAAAGGGGGTATGACCCCCTTTTTTTGATGGGAGAAAAAATGGCAAGAACAAAGATAGAAGTTAAAGGTTTTGAGGCAAAGTATTACGATCTTCTAATGAATCTAATTACATTTGGTTACTATCCTTTTTTTATAAGATCTGTTGTTGATAGTCTTCCGATTGAAAGGGATTTTCTGGTTCTTGACGCAGGTTCTGGAAGTGGAAGGAATGCGTCCCTCATATCGGGAAAACTTGAAAAAGGCAGAGTAATTTGCCTTGACATAGGGAAGGAGTTTCTTTTAACTCTTGCAAAGAAGGCTAAAAGTAATAAAAAACTTCTGCCTGTAAAGGCAAGTTTAAAGTATCCATTGCCTTTTAAGGGGAATTCTTTTGATCTTATATTCATGTGTTTTGTCCTGCATGGTTTTGAGCATGAAGAAAGAATTGGTATATTAAAAGAGTTTTACAGGGTCTTAAAGAAAGGTGGTTTTTTTTGCCTCGTTGATTACAACGATGAGATTGACCTGAAAAAATCTTCAATAATCACAAAGATAGGTTTCTATTTTGAGTGTGATCTTGCTTCAGAGTTTATCACCCACAGGTGGCAACCAGTACTGAAGAGTATGGGTTTTTCTGATTTTGATTACAGATACTTTTTTGGTAAAAATGTAAGGTTAACTATATGTAAAAAAGGGGGATAGTATGGAATTTGTATATTCAAAAAATGCACCTCAGGCGATAGGCCCTTACTCTCAGGCAGTTAAAGTAAACGGTTTCGTTTTCTGTTCAGGTCAGATTGCCATTGACCCTGAAAGTGGAAAAATAGTCGGTGAAAGTGTAGGAGAACAAACGGAAAGGTGTTTGAAGAATTTGTTTTCTGTTCTTGAGGCTGCTGGAAGTGGAAAGGATAAAGTTGTAAAAACCACTGTTTATCTTGCTGATATGTCAACCTTTTCTGAAATGAATGAGGTGTATCAGAGGATGTTTGAAGGGCACAAGCCTGCAAGGGCTGCTGTTGCAGTTAAAACACTTCCCGTGAATGCCCTTGTTGAAATAGAGGCAATAGCGGTTTACTGATGGAAGATTTATGATAAAAAAAAGAAGAAGATTTACCATTCTTCAGTATTTAACGATAAACATAATCGTTGTTAGTATTTTCTTCCTTGGAATGTTCTATTTTATCTGGGTGAAATATGAGTTCAGAAGGTTTAACAGTACTGTCCAGAAATTGAGACATATCTTCCTCGAAAGTAAAAAAGAAGCATTGAAATCAATTGTTGAGCAGTTTTACAGGCATATTGAGATAAGTTTTGATTTTGAAAAACGATCGATTGAAAACCAGATTGATGCTTTTTTACTCTCTATTGATAAAACTAATGGAGTGAAAAGTGTTAAATCATTGTGTGAGCAAATACATCGACAAAACAAAATTATCAATTTTGCAATTGTGAAAAGGGACTTTTTTTACTCAACCTCTTCTTATGTGTCTCCTGAAATGTTTAAAGACAGAAAAAAGTTTGAAATCTTGCGGGGGAAAAAGTTAAGGAATGGAATAAGAGTTTACCTTTATGTATTGAAAAGAGATTTCTCTTTATTGATAAAAAATTCTCTGCTTTCTTCGTTTAAAGATGTCTCCTTTAATTATTCAGGCTATCTTTTTATTGTGGATTCAAACGGGAGAATACTTCTTTCAGCCCACAGGCTTATGAATGTTGACATTGAGGATATGTCTAAAAGGTTTGGAGAACAAACCAAAAGGATAATACTTGATAAGGCTTTAAAAGAGGGTTCTGGATTTGTTGAATATACATGGTACAAACCGGATTTACGAACTGTGTCAAGGAAGGTATCTTACATAAAATACAATAGAAAAATAGGATGGATAGTTGGGGCAGGTGTTTATCTTGATGATATTGAGAGGAGTTTTCTACCTGTCTTTGCCAGTGAAAGAGGAAAATTTTATGATAAGTTGAAGAAGATAACTTTTTTAATGATAGTAATTCTTTTGCTGGATTTGAGTTTTCTTTTCATTTTGTTAGGGGGAAAATTAAAACGGGATTTTGCCACTTTAAACTCTCTTTTTGTTGAATTTGAAAAGAGATCGGTTAATGATATTAAGAATTTTAACTGTCAGGTTCTATCTTTCAGGGAAACCTGTGAATTTGGAATTAAATTCAGAGAGAGTTTGATTAAAATAAAAGAGTATCAGGAGAAACTTGAAAAAACCAATGTACTCTTGCAGGAAAACAAAGAGAAGTTTGAAAAACTTGCAAGAAGCATAACAAATGCTGTTGTTGTTATAGATGAAGATATGAACCTTGAGTTTTTTAATCCTGAGTTTTGCCGACTGTTTTCCTGTGAATTTAGTGAGATGGGGGGAGCAAATTTTCTTGAATTTTTCCCTGTTGAAGTGAGAAGGGAAATTATATCCATGATAGATGGTTTGAGGTCTTCAAAAATTTTACTTGGAAAAAGAAAGCTCATTGATTTTGAAATAAACAAACAGAAAAAACACATTGAGTTTGGTTTTTCAAAGATTGTGATGAAAAACATGGAAAAGATCATTTGTACAATGGTTGATGTTACAGAGAGAGAGAAACTTCTGGAGAATTTAAAATTCTTAACCGGTCAGTTTGAGAAGGCTGAAAAAATGGCAAAGGTGGGAAACTGGATATACTATCCTGAAAAAAAAGTTTTCTGGGCAAGCAAAGAATCCTTCCGCATTTATGGGATAGATTACAATGGAGGATCTTTGATAGGGGCAGATGTAATAAACAGTCTAATCCTTGAAGAGGATAAAGACATAGCCTTTAAAACAACGATCTATCCACTTAAATTTAAAAAACCTTTTGAGGGAACATTCAGGGTAAAGACATCAAAAGGGGAATTAAAATATCTCATTTCCAGGAGTGAACCGGTAATGGATGAAAATGGTGTTGTAAAAATGGTTGAGGGGGTTTTAAAAGATATAACAGATCTTAAAAAAATGGAACAGGAAATTGAAAGGCAATTAAATCTTTTGCAGAAAACCCAGGACATTGCCAGAATCGCATACTTTGAATACAGTTTACAGGACAGAACATTATGTATAATGTCTCCATTTTTTAACAGACTGTTAAACGGTAAAGAGTTTGAACTTGAGAAATTCTTTGCCCTGGTGGATGAAAGAGACAGAGAAAAGGTTGAGCACATTTTTGAAAAGGAATTCCGTGAAGACCACAAGATTATAAATACCTTCACCCTGAATATTCCTGATTCTGAATTAACCCTGTTTACCTATATTGAAAGTGAACATTTTAATAAAGAAAAAGGAGTTAGGTCCGGATGGCTTCAGGATATTAGCAGGATTAAGAAACTGGAAGAAGAGATTGAAATTGAAAAAGAAAAACTGGTAAAGATGGTGAATGCCCTGTCTGAGGGGGTTGCCATTCTGGATTCCGGGTTCAGATTTATTTTTGTAAACGATAGTTTTAAAAGGATATTTCGTTCAGAGATTTTTGATCGGGAAAGTATTTTTGAATTTTTCAGGCGTTTTACAATTGACGGGTTATCTGAAGCAATAAACAAAGGAAATATTTTTAAATCACTGGATAGGCATAAAAAGTACAGGCTATTGTTTCAGGATGTTGAAGTGATAGTAAACTTTGAGATAAAGCAATTGCTGGCAGCAAACAGCTCTGATTATATTTTGATTGTAGAAGACATAACGCATAAGGAGAAATACACCGAGCAGGTCATTAAAACTCAGAATATAAGATTGTTGAATAAGATTGCTGCATCTCTGGCTCATGATTTAAACAATTTGCTGGGCAGTATTTTAGGTAAGATTTCCATTCTTGAAAAAGAGGCGAGTGCTCTGGGTATAGAAAAAGACATGCAGAAGATAATGAGAAACATAAAGATAGCACGGGCTCTTGCAACTCAGTTTTTAACCTTTTCAAAAAGCGGGAAGCCTGTTTTAAAGAATATCGGGAGAAACACTATTGAGCAAACCATAAATGACCTTTCTGATTTTGTTTTTTCGGGCACTTCGATAATTGTTGAGAAAATAATTGAGAAAGACCTGTGGGCTATCAAAGGTGATAATACCCAGATTGCTCAGATTATCCTTAACTTATTTAGCAATGCAAGGGATGTTCTGGATGAAAGTGGAAAAGTGACTGTGGAGGTTTCAAACTTTGAAAACAATGACCCCACATCAAGTTGTGAGCCTGGAGATTATGTTTTGATTAAGATCTCTGATAATGGACCTGGAATACCTGAGGAAAAGTTAAAAAACATTTTTGAATTCTTTGTAGGCTATAAAAAGGAAGGGTTCGGACTTGGACTTGCAATTGTTAAAAACATTGTTGATGCCCATTCAGGCTGTATCAATGTGACTTCAGAAAAGGGTAAGGGCACAACCTTTTACATACTTTTGCCAGCGGAAAGAGGCTTTTTTTCTGTTTCGGAAGAATCGAAAGAAAGGGGTTACTTGTACGAAAAAGATGTTGCTTTAAGCGATTTGAGACTTGCTGTTTTGGAGGATGAAGAGCCAATGCAGGAAACCATATATGATTTGATGAATTACATAGCCATTGAGGGGGAAATATATTCAAAAGGAGAAGAGCTTATTGAAGCAATTAAATCTGGTAATAGATATGATATAGCCCTCCTTGACCTTACGGTTAAAGGTGGGCTTGGTGGGCTGGACATTATTAAAGAATTGAAGAAGTTATCTCCAGGTATATTTGCTATTGTATCCAGCGGATATTCTCAGGATCCTGTAATTGCCAGATTTGGAGAGTACGGTTTTGATGGGGCTCTGCCCAAACCTTACACCCTTGAAGAATTCAGAGATTTAAT
>JALSOA010000122.1 GCA_026986725.1 Acidobacteriota bacterium | reverse complement strand
TATTATAAAAAAAATCCCCCTGATTTATACATCAGAGGGATATAAATTCAATTTTTTTGAAAAATCAAAGTGTTTGAATAACCGTTAAAATCCCTGTGTCAACAATATCCTGATAGGAACATCCGCGGGAAAGATCGTTGCACGGTTTGTTTAACCCCTGTAAAACAGGGCCGATTGCAGCAGCGTTTCCTATTCTCTGGGTTAGTTTGTACCCGATGTTTCCTGCGTCAAGGTCTGGGAAGATCAAAACATTTGCCTTTCCTGCAACAGGTGAGCCCGGTGCTTTTTTCTGCCCGACAGACTCAACAATTGCTGCATCAGCCTGCATCTCTCCGTCAACAACAATGTCAGGCCTTCTGCTTTTTATGTACTCAATTGCCTCCTTAACCTTGTCAACATCAGGGTGGTTTGCACTTCCTTTTGTTGAAAATGAAAGCATTGCAACCTTTGGCTCAACCTCAAGAAACTTTCTGCAATTGTCAGCGGTTGAAATTGCAATCTCTGCAAGCTGAACAGCATTCGGATTTGGAACAATTGCGCAGTCTGCAAAAAGCATTGCACCATCCACCCCGAATGCAGGGTTCTGGGTAATCATGAGAAAGAAAGATGACACAGTCTTTGTCCCTTCCTTTGTGCCTATAATGTGAAGTGCAGCCCTTACCGTATTTGCGGTTGTATTTAATGCCCCTGCAACAGAGCCGTCGGCCTTTCCGTCCTCAACCATCATTGCACCGAAGAAAAGGGGATCCTGCATAATCTTTTCAGCCTCTTCCTTTGTAATTCCCTTTGCCTTTCTCTTTTGATAGTAAAATTCGGCATACTTATCAAAGTAATCTGTTTTTAAGTGGTCAAGCACCTCAAAGTTTAGATCAATTCCAAGTTCTTTGCATCTCTTTGAGATGTCATCTTTATTCCCGAGAACAATTGGTTTGAATACCCCTTCCTTAACAGCCTGATTTGCTGCTTTTAAGGTTCTATCGTCGCTCCCTTCAGGAAGTACAATAGTTTTCCCTGCCTTTCTCGCTCTCTCTTTGAATCTTTCCATTAGGTTCATTTCATCCTCCGAAAAAGGTTTTATAAAACCACACCATAATTTTCCCCTTTTTTAAATTAAAATCAATGAAAAAATAGTTGTCATCTGCCTGTTGGTACTTTCAGGAATGATGTTCATAAAAAAATGTTCTTCTTTACCTGAACCCCGATCCTCTTTTAAAAACAAGAATTCCAATTTATTCTTGATTTTGGGAAACATTTTTTATACAATTGCCTTTGCGTGTGGCGGTGTAGCTCAGGTGGTGAGAGCATGCGGCTCATATCCGCAGTGTCGGGGGTTCGAGTCCCTCCACCGCCACCATTTTAATCCCGATTTAAAATTAGTGATTTTTTTATTTATCATTTTACTTTTTTATTGTTTTTTTGAGAGAGATTGAAAAATGGATGTAAAAGTAAATGAGTGCACTTTAAGGCTTGTGAAGGGTGATATTACAGAGAGAAAGGTTGATGCAATTGTGAATGCTGCAAACAATAAGTTGCTCCCCGGCGGGGGAGTTTGCGGGGCAATTCATAAGGCAGCGGGAGAGGGTCTTGCAAAAGAGTGTGCCAGGATCGGTTTTTGCGAAACAGGAGATGCCGTTATAACAAAGGGATATAATCTTCCTGCTAAGTATGTTATTCACACAGTTGGCCCTGTTTATTCGGGAAGCAAAAGAGATGCCTTTTTGCTTTCAAACTGCTATAAAAATTCTTTAAAACTTGCTGTTAAGAATAGTTTAAATTCAATTGCTTTCCCCTCTATTTCAACAGGAATATTTGGTTATCCTGTTGAAAAGGCATCAAAGGTTGCACTGTCAACAATTGTTGATTTTCTTAAAGCTAACGGCAAACCTTCTCTTGTTGAGATGGTTTTGTTTTCAGACAGTGATTTTGAGGTTTACAGGCAGGTTTTAGAGGGATTGTTGAAGTAATTTTAAAGTAAAGATCTGATTATCAATACCACATTGTAGGCAATTATTGTTGCAATTACATATCCGAATAATCCAACTAAAACTGAGGGGACTACAAGTTTTTCCCACTTTTTTGCCATAGCCATTCCGCATGCTGTTGTGGGTCCCCCTATGTTTGCATTTGATGCGATCAATATTTCAGGAAGGGGGATTTTGAAAATATATCCGGTTACGAGGATAAAGATTAAGTGAATAAGTATTGTTCCCCCTGCAAAAACAAATAGGTAAAGTCCTTTTTGTATAATTGTGTGTATGTTTGCACTTGCACCAACCACAGTGAAGAACATATACATAAAGAATATCCCTATCTCCTCGCTTCCCTTTATCTCACCAAAAAAGGATGGGAATACAGTTGCAAGCACAACTGTTATAACGGTTGAAATAAGGATATGGGGTATTTCTTTTAAATATGTTGCCAGAAACATTGAAAAAGTGGCAATGACTGTGGCTATGGATATTGTATAAACAATGTCAAGGGGAGAAATTCCGTTGTTTTCTTCCAATTCAATATCTTCAAGGTAATCGCTGTCTTTGAATTTAAAAAATTTTCTGAAAAAATTGCTTGCTGATATAAAGAATAAGCCAATTATCAGGAATGCCATAACCACATTGTCTGCTGCAACCGCTGCTGCAAGGGTGTCTCCCTTGATTTTTAATAATTCAGAAATTGCTACAAAGTTTATTGTGCCACCGATATAGGTTGCAGTGAATAATCCAAGGGGTTGTAAAAGGGTTTCTTTACCACCTAAAACAAAAAACATTGTGATTGCACCTATTATTGTTCCGATACCGCCTAATATGAATGCTATAAGAACCTTGCCTGTTTCTTTGAATATTGAGACAAGGTTTGCTTTAAATAGAAACATTGGTATAGCAATAGGGACTATCCATGAATAGACAAAGTCATAGACACTGCTTTTTTCAGGGACTATATGAAGGTTTGCAAAGAGGATCATTGTGAACATACCAATAACAACACCTGATATTTGTTTTCCCCATTTTGTTTTCTTTTCCAGAACAAAGGCCAGAGCCGTTATTGCTATTGTAATTGCAACTAAAAGAGGTTGAGGCAATTTTTACCTCTCAGTCAATGTGGTTGTGATTATGCTCTTCCTCAGCATTTTCAGAGAGTATTTCAACAAAAAGGTCACTTGTAACAAGAGATGAAATAATTACCCCTGTCAATGCCGCTTTTTCATCCTTTTTAAAAAACTCAACAAATCTGTCCAGTGCTTCTTCCCACTCTTTATCGTCTGTTTCAAAGTTCTTTTTTAACTCTTCTTTGTTTTTAAAAAGGTTCTGAAGAATATCGTATGCAGTGTCAACCACATATTCACTTAACTCTTCAAGGGTTAATTCTTTTTTTTCTTCATTCATGGGGTTCTCCTTAAAATTTTATGGTTTAATTCTATTAGATTTATATCTTTTAGACAACAAAAACATTAAATTAAAACCCTGAACAAGAAAGCGGAGACAGAGGTTGAAAGGTTTAGAGAGTTTATTTTCCCCCTCATTGGAATTGTTATAGTGGTACTTTTTTTCAAAATGCTTTTTGAAATTCCCTCTCCTTCACTTCCAAATATGAAAAGGTTTTTGTTTGTTTTTAATTTAAAATCCGGAAGCGGTATTGCATTTTCCGTGTTTTCAATTGAATAAAGGCTGAAGCCTTCCCTTTTTAAAAACTCTATATCCTCTCCTATGTTTTTTGAAAGGTGTACAGGCAAATAGCATACTGCACCGGCGGAGGTTTTAAAAACAGCAGGGGATATTTTTGCACCAAATTTTTCCCCGATTATCATTCCGTCAATTCCTGCACATTCGCAAACCCTGATTGATGCACCAAGGTTGTGGGGGTCGTTTACCCTGTCAAGATAGACAAGGTTTACTCTGTCTTTGCCGTTTATAATGGTTTTAAGGCTTTTGTACTGAAATCCTTTTATCTTTGCAATTACACCCTGATGCTCCGATGTTTTTGCCAATTTTGTCAGAGTGTTTTTGTCTTTTTTGCTAACTGGTATTCCCCTTGCCTCAAACCCTAACTTTTTTCTTGAAAAATAGATGTATTCTATGTTTTCTTTGTTTGCCTTCAAGCATTCTTTTACTGCATTTACTCCGTAAATTATCATTTTTTAAAGTGCTCTAAAAAGAGTTTTGCCCTTTCTTTTATTGGAATTACCTTTTCTATTCTTTTGCCTTCAACAATGCTTTCAATTAAGACATCTATTTCCGGGCCTGAGTTTTTCCCTGAAACAACAACCCTTAAAGGGTGAAAAAGGTACTTCCCTTTATACCCCTCTTTTTTTACCTCATTCACCTTTTCCCAGAGGTTTTCAACTGTGATTTCATCAAGTTGGGAGAGCTTTTCTGCAATTAGTAATGCTGAGTTAAGTTGTTTTTCATCGTTTTTGAAAAGTGAGATTATCTCATTCTCTTCCCACGGCCTGTATTCAAATAGAAAAGATATTTCTCCGGGTATTTCTTTTAAAGTGGTCAACCCCTTTTTCACCATATTTATAACCTTTAAAATCCATTCTCTGTTTTCTGAATATGCTTTTTCAAGAAATGGAAAAACCTCAATTAAAAACTCTTTTGAAAGCTCAAGGTATTTTTCGTCTGTTAACTTCTTTATGTGAAGGGAATTTATCCAGTTAAGTTTGTCTATGTCAAAAACGGCAGGGGATTTTGAAACCCTTTTTATTGAAAACTTCTCAATTAACTCTTTTAAAGTGAATTCTTCCCTGTCCGTGCCGTCGTTCCATCCCAAAAGTGCAAGGTAATTTGTCATTGCTTCAGGTAAATAGCCATCTTTTTTGAATTGGGATACGCTTGTTGCACCATGCCTTTTGCTTAATTTGCTTCTGTCTTTTCCGAGTATAAGGGATACATGGGCAAACTTCGGAGGTTTAAAACCAAGTGCTTCGTAAAGCATCAATTGCCTCAAAGTGTTTGGCAGGTGCTCTTCCGCCCTGATAACATGGCTTATCTTCATTAAGTAATCGTCAATTACAACACAGAAGTTGTAAACAGGCATGCCGTTTGAGCGCAATATTACAAAGTCTCCCAAAACACCGCTTTTCCACTCAACCTTTCCCCTTACCATATCGTAGAGGACATAATCTTTTTCAGGCACCTTAAATCTTATTGTGTAGGGGATACCTTCTTTAATTTTTGCGTTAACTTCCTCTTTGCTTAACCTTAAACATCTTCTGTCATAGTGTGGTGGCCTTTTTTCTTTCTCCGCTTTCTTTCTCATCTCTTCCAATTCTTCGTCTGTGCAGAAACACCTGTAAGCCTTACCTTCTTCAAGTAGTTTGTAAGCATAATTTTTGTATAAATCAAGCCTTTCACTCTGCCTGTATGGCCCGAAATCTCCCCCAATATCGGGGCCTTCGTCCCATTCAAGGTTCAGCCATTTAAGGTCATTTAAAACCATCTCTTCAGACTCTTTTGTTGATCTCTCTAAATCTGTGTCTTCAACCCTTAAAATAAATTTACCATTGTTTTTTCTTGCATAAAGAAAGTTGAAAAGCGCTGTTCTTGCTCCCCCTACATGAAGGTGGCCTGTTGGGCTTGGGGCAAACCTTACTCTTATTTTATTTTCCATAATTACTCCCATATTGTTTTCAGGTTTAATTTTATCATTTTAACTGTTTTTAAACAAAAAAAGGCGGGATTGACCCGCCTTTTGATTCCAATCTCTTTTAAGCGTTTGTTGAAGCTTTGTTAATCAGTCTGGTAAGTCTTGATACATATCTTGCTGCGGTGTTTTTGTGTATAATCCCTTTGTCAGCCTTTCTTTGAATGAGAGATACAGCCTCTGGAAGGAACTTTTTTGCCTCTTCAACCTTGTTTTCTTCAACCCATTTTCTAATCTTTTTCATTGCAGTTCTGATCTGAGATTTTGCCATTCTATTTCTCATTCTTCTTTTCAAAGCCTGTCTTGCTCTTTTGGCTGCTGACTTAGTGTTTGCCATTAAAACCTCCACATAATTTGTCTGTCAGATTGAAAGTTTATTTTATTTTGAGTTAATTGTCAACTTTTTTAATGGAAAAATATCCCTTTTCTGATAAATTATTACTAACGGAGGATTAATGAGAAAAGTAATTGTTGTTGTTGGGCCTACATCTACAGGTAAGTCTGATGTCGCAATAAACCTTGCAGAAGAGTTTGATGGAGAGATTGTCAATGCAGATTCAATGCAGGTTTACAAGGAGATGGATATAGGTACTGCAAAGCCTTCAAAAGAGGATTTTGAGAGGGTACCGCACCACCTTTTTGATATTTGCGAAATAACAGAGAGGTTTTCATCTGGAGAGTATGCTAAAAAAGCCTCATCAGCAATACTTGATATTCTGAAAAGGGGAAAGCTTCCCATTGTTGTTGGAGGCACCGGGTTGTACACCCATGCATTGATTTTTGGCTTTTTTGAGGAAGAAAATATTGACAAAACATTGGAGAAAAGCCTTAAAAAAACTGCAAAAAAAGTAGGGACAGGTTATCTTTTTAACTTTTTAAAAAAAGTTGATAGAGAATTTGCAAACAGGATAAATCCCTCAGATACCCAGAGGATTTTAAGGGGGCTAACTTTTTATTTTTCAACGGGAAGGCCATTGTCTTCAATGTGGAATAAAACAAAGCCTTTGCTTGAAGATGTGGATTTTATTGTTATCGGATTAAAGGCTGAGAGAGAGAAATTATATGAGGCTATAAATTCAAGGGTTGATAGAATGATAAAAAAGGGTCTCCTGAATGAGGTTAAATCTCTTTATTCAGTGTATGGAGACAGGCAGTTGCATCCATTTAAGGCAATTGGGTACAGGGAGTTGATAGCATATATTGAGGGAGAGATTACTTTATCATT